>DATBBD010000109.1:0-8111 GCA_036271175.1 Polyangiaceae bacterium
GCCCGAAATCAACCTCGATCCGGCGTTCAGCGGGGGAGACGAGGCGGGAGTGCCGCAAGTGCTGCGTCGCGTCAGCGACGAGGCAGAGGTTCGTCCGCGTCTCGAGGATGAGGCGCCGGACGAGCCCCCAAACCAAGCGGAAGCGGCGAGCACCGGACACCCGGTTCGCGATCGGCTCCTGGCGCGGATCGCCGAATCACGGCACGTCGAGGTGAACGCTGAGCAAGCTAACAGTGTCGGGAGCGGCGATGTGCGATTCGGTTCGCTCGACGACGAACTCGACCGAGTCGCGTCGCGCGGTGAGCCGCCCGCGTCTCCGGCGCTTGCGCGCACGAGACCGGAGCTATCTCCGAACCTCATCGCGATGTTCGGAACGCTCTTCGGGCTCGCGTTCGTCGGCGCGCTGTTCGCGATTCTGATCCACGCCGATCCTCGTGACGGCGCTCCGCTCGCGGTAGCTCCTGCCGCGACGAGCGGCGCGCCGGCCGCAGTCGTTCCTGCGCCGGCTCTGCCCTCGCCGATCGTGCCGAAGCCCGTGCGCAAACGCATCCCGGGGCCGTGGCGCATCGCGGACTCGACCGACGCTACGCTCAAAAAAGTCGAAGGTACGATCGGACACGAGCCGTTCCTGACGGCGATCGAATCCGCCGGCGTTCCTCACGCTCAGACGTTCCGCGTGCTCGCGACCCTGAAGGGGCTTCGCGACCTCGACCATTGCGGCCACAACGATCAGTTCGTCGCGCTGATCGATCGCGCGCAGGGGCGCGTCGTCGCGTACGAGTACATCGTCAGCAAGGAAGAGGTGTACCAGGGGCGCGAGGGCAGCGACGGCTTCCTCAAAGCGTCGAAGCTCGACCTCGAAGTGGAGCGCTCGCGCGTGCAGGGCGCGATTCGATTCGACCGCCCGACGTTCGCGGCGTCGATCGAGGCGGCCGGCTTCGAGCCGGCGCTCGCGTCGGTGCTCGACGATGCGCTCGAGGGCCACTCGACCGTCGCGGATTTTCGTCGTGGCGACCGGCTTCGCGTCGTGCTCCAGGAAACGACGGTGCTCGGCGAATTCGAGCGCTACGCCGGTATCGAGGCGCTCGAATACGTACCGGCGCACGGCGACACCAAGCCGATCCGCATCTACTACTTCCGCGGGACGAAATCGCACGGCTACTACGACGCACAGGGCCGCTCGGTGCACGAAGGCGGCTGGCACAAACCCATCAAGGGCGCGCCGATCACTTCGCCGTTCAACCCGCACCGCATGCACCCCATCCTGCACAAGATCATGCCTCACGAAGGCACCGATTTCGGCGCGCCGATGGGGACGCCGGTGGGCGCCGCCGGTCCCGGCGTAGTCGAGTTCATCGGCAATGGCGGCCCGACGGGGAACCTCGTTCGCATCCAACACACCGGCGGCATCGAGACCGGTTACGCGCACCTCTCTCGGTTCGAGACCGGGCTCAAGGTCGGCGATCACGTCAACGCGCTGCAGATCATCGGTTACGTGGGTTCGACGGGGCGATCCACCGGGCCGCATCTTCATCTCAGCGTGAAGAAGGACGGCGTCTTCGTCGATTCGGAAATCCTCAAGCTCGACGCGCTGCACGTCCTCCCGCCGGAAGAGCGCGCCGAGTTCACCGAGGCGCGCCAGAAGCTCGACGCCTTGCTCGACGCGGTGCCCATGGCGCCGCCGCTCGATGAGCCCGCGCCCCCTGCGACGTCGAGCGCACCCGCGGAGGTTCCTGGCGACGACCTCGGGTCGAACGATCCGAACGTCGCGGCACACGAAGCCGCGCCGGCCTCGTCCCCGAGCGCTGCCGCCACTGTCGTCACGCCGGCGCCGCTCGTCGCAGCGCCGTCCAATCCGGCGTCGCCGTCGAAGGCACCGTCCGAGCCTGGCAAGGGCCCCTCGATCTACGTCTCCGACCAGGACTTGCTCAAGAACCAAGGCGCGACGGGTCAGGGCGAAGTGGACGAGTAGCGTCGAGCAGTTTTCGTTTTTCGAGATCCGTTCGCCGCGCGCCGCGACACCTCCGCGCCGTCAGCGGCCCGCGCCGGCTTCGCCGGTAGTCCCACTCGCGCCTCATTCGTGGATCGCGATCTGCTCTTCCGAGACTGCGAGGTCGTGGCAGCTCACGGGGCGTTGCCCCGTTCGGGGGTGCTCGCTGAACGCGAACCGTTTTGCACTCGAACGCAGATCAAACCGAATCCGACAAAAACCACCCCCTAGTCTAGGCGACCGATTCGCCCTGTCTTGCTCCGGATTCTTCCGGTAGGCGCTTGCCCACGCGTAACGTGAACACGAAACGGCTGCCGCCACCTTCGGCCGGCTCCACCCAGGCGTCGCCGCCGTGCGCGACCGCGATGTGTTTCACCAGGGCGAGCCCGATGCCGCTTCCGCGGACTTGCTTCGTGCCGCGCCCGCGCACGAAGCGGTCGAAGATTCGTTTTCTGTCTTCGATCGGGATCCCGGCGCCTTCGTCGGTCACCGACACTTCGACGTCCTTGCCGTGGCCCTTGGCGCCGATCACGATTCGGCCCGAGTCTTTCGCGTATTTCAGCGCGTTGTCGACCAGGTTGATGATCGCGATTTCGACGGCGCGCTCGTCGAGCCGGAGGATCGGCAACGTTGGTTCGATGTCGAGCTCGAGCTCGGCCTGCTCGCGCTCCGCTCGCACCCGGCACACTTCGACGGCGCGCGCGACGACCTCTCCGAGCGAGCCGTCGGCGAAGTCGTAGCCGGCTTTGCCTCGCTCGACCTTGGCGAAATCGAGGACGTTCTCGATGAGCGCGCTGAGCCGTTCGCTCTCGCTCAAGATGATGTGCAGATATTGCTTTCGCTTCTCGTCGTTCTCGACGCGACCACTTTGCAGGAGCTCCGCGAACATGCGCACCAAAGAAAGGGGCGTCTTCAGCTCGTGCGAGACGTTGGCGACGAAATCGCTCTTCAACGCCGAGAGCTTCCGCTCGCGCGCGGCCGCGACCACGACCACGACCATACCGGCGAGCACGACGAGACCGGAGAGCCCGACCAGCACCATTTCCAGGATCCGGCGGCGCGCGGCGCTCGCGGCCAGTTCTTCGGCGGCGAGCAGAGAGACGTTGACGCGCCATTTGTAGAGCGTCGTCTGGAAAGGGCGACCCACCGTGAATTCGCCGCCGCTCACCGGAGGGCCGAAGATGATCGCGCCGTTCTCGTCGACGACGTTCATGCGACTCTGCGGGTCCCGCACCGGGTAGAGTGCGGGCAGAATGTCGTGCACGATGCGCGGCACGTCGTGCCAGGCGACGACGAGGTAGCGGTGCTCCTCGTTTTTCCGCTGAAAATAGCTGACGAGGTAGTTCTGCCCGCCGTACGACTGGTGCAGGTGCCGGAGTTGGTCTTCGGGCGGCCGCAGATCGAGATCGAAGAACATGCGATTGACGAGGAGCCGCCGGAACGACTCGTCGTCGAGCCCCGGCCTTCGCGACGCGAACGCGACGACCTCGTGCATCGGCGATTCCAGATCGAGGACGAGCACGGCGCGCACCGTCGGAGTCTGCCGCGCGGCGACCGCGAGCCAGGTGCGCGCGAGCTTGCCGAGATCGCCGACGTCCGTCTCCGCGGCCACGACCGCGTCCTGGTCGATGATGAGTTGATCGAGGCGCGCCGCGCGCTCGTTGGCGAGCGAGAGCGTCGCCTCGACGACGGACTGCTCTCTGAGCCGCTCTTGCTGGAAGCTCGTGCGGAACGTGACGCCGGTGAGCACCAGGACGCCGATCACGATCGCCGGCAGGAGCAGAAAGATCACTCCTCGCTCGGCCCGAGTGCCGTCGCTCATGGGTCCGCCCTGGGCAGGACACCGGACGGTTCGGCGAGGTCCGCGGCCATGCCGACCGAGGTACCACGTTCCGAGCGAACGAGCGCGTTCGGTGCCCCGTTTCGTTCGTCTCGCGCGCGGCCCCAACGACCTTCGTCGCGCGATATCAGGGCAAAATTGCGTCTTCTTCGAGCACGATCGGCTTCGACGCGACGAACGTCGCGAACTGCTGGCAGATGTAGTCGATCGCGTTCAATTCCGTGTCGTAGAACGGGTCGCCGCGCTCGGGATTCGCGAGCTCGATCAGCCCGAGGTATCGACCGCCCTGGTGGACGGGGCCGACCGCCGTCACGTTCGCGGTCACGCCGAGCAACTCCCAGCGACCGCCGCGGAAGCCTTCTTCTTCTTGTGCGTCGGCGAAGCGCATCGTGCGCCCGCGCCGGAATGCATCGCGAAAAAGAGGAAACGTGTCCGGCGTCCGGATGAGCAGCACGTTTCCGGGCTTTGGCCCGAGCGCGCGCACGATCGCGAACTCGCGCGCGTTGATGTCGAACACGTGAATGATCGCGCCTTCGGACGGCAGCATCCGACGAAGCACGGTGAGTACGAACTCCGCGCCGCTCTTCAGGTCCGGCATGAAGTGCAGCTGGTGCATGTCGTCGAAGAGATCGCTGATGAGGTCGTCGTGGGGGCCGGCGCGCCCCGCCGCGCGCGGAGACGATCCGAGCCGCGCCGCGGGTTTCTTTCCGCGAAGCGGCGCGAGCGGCGGCCGTTTGGACGGCACGGACGGCGCGACGCTGCCGGTCACGTTGGGAAACGTGCCTTCCGAGGGAACCGGCGCTTCGATGACGATCGGTCGCGCACTCGTGGCGGCCGGAGCGGCTTCCGCGATCACCGGTGCCGTGAAGGACAACGGTTCTGGCGGAGCCGGCGCCGGTTCGGGCGCGACGCTCACGACGATCGCTTCGGGGGCAACCGGGATCGAAACGGGCGCGGCGACGAGCGGGAAGGCCCGTTCTTCCGAGGTGTCCGTCGTCGAGATGACGGGCGGCTCGATGGATGCCGCGGTTCCGACCCGTCCCGGGCTCCGCATCGACAAGGCGGTGTCCGCGTCGAAGGGACGGAGCGCCGGATGGGCCGCGCCACCCTCGGACGGGCGTGGAACCGACAGGGAGGGCTTCTCGTCCGATACGGGTCCAGAAACGCCGGGGCGCGACGCCGAGTGCGGTCCGCGAGCCGCTACCTCCGATCTCCGGATCTGCACGACGGGATCGCCGCGCCAATCCTTCCAGCCGAGCACCGCGAGCGGCGGCCGCTCCGGTCGCGCGGAAAAATGGTGATCGAAGATCGCTATTTGGACGAACTTGCCGTCGGGGCGATGGCTCAGCGACGTGCGGACCTGCTCCCACGCGGCGCGTGCGTAGCGTTCGAGCTCGCGAGCCGACAACCCGGGCGCGACGGCGAACGAAAACTCGCGATACGCGATCGGGATCGCTTCAGTGGGTTCTTCGCGCCGGAACGCGATCAATTCGAGCCCGGGAAGTGAGGGAACCGTCTCTTCGGTGGGGGCCGGCGATGAGGGCGGAGCCGGGTTCGCGGGAACGCCCGGGCGCTCCGGTGCTTTCGATGCATGAGGGGTGACCAGCGGAATCGGTTCGACCACGTGAATGGCCGAATCTTCCGTACGCGCCGGTTCGGAGACGTCCAGGTGGGACGGTTCCCGCGCGACGGCTGCGCTCGACGGCCGCGGCGGCGACAGAACGGGATGCGCGGAGTGCCCGATCGCGGCGGTCTTCGGTTGCGGCGGCGGCGCCGTCGGCGGCGCGACCGCGCCGGTCTGCGCGAGCACGGCGATGCTCATCGGAGCTGCGGGATCGATCGGCGGACGCGACGCGCGCGGCGAGCCCGCTTCGGGAGGTCGCGATTGCGTCTTGGGAAGCGGGATCTTCGACCGCCCCGCGGGCGGTTTCGACGATTGCCGCGCGCCGTTCGCTACGAACCCGCCACTGAGCGGCGCATCTTCGGGCGCCTTCGACACCATGTAGCGAAGCTTGGCGGCGGGGTCGGTCGCTCGATAGCCGAGATCGAGGAGCTCGATGTTGAACCGCGAAAACGGTCCCCGGTCGCCGCGCAGCTTCCGCGCCTGCTGGAGGGCTTGCTGCCACTGCACGGCTTCGACGCAGTATCGTTCCTTCAAGGTGTCCGCATCCACCGGGGACACTTCGACGAACCAGCGTGTTGTCATTTTCCGGGGGGCCGAATCCACACGAAGACCGAGGTCACTCAGTAGAACCTCTCGGCTTCCCCCCCGCAAGGCCGATTGCGATTGTGTCCACGTGTTTCGACCGTGTTTTACGGCCTTGCAGCCGCGTCGAGCTTGTTGGAAACCCCTTCTTTCACCATCGTGCAGCGCGCATCATTTTGGCAACGGCGCCCGTCCGGAGAAGTGCTTCGACGGCTCGAGCCCAGCCTCTATTACTTCCTTGCGGGCGCTGCCGTTTTGCTCGTGGCGCGGGCGTTCTACGCGTCGCTGAAACTGCAAATTTTCTATTCGTCCGTTCGTGGGGATCCGTATCTCGGCGCGAGAGACTGGTCGGCGCCACTCGACGACGTCTTCATCCACTTCGACTTTGCACGTTCCATCGCTCGCGGGAGACCGTTCGAGTGGTCCGCCGGCAACGGCTATTCGAGCGGGGGAACCAGCTTGCTCTACCCCTTCGCGCTGGCGCCGGGATTTGCGCTCGGCTTTCGCGGCCTTCGAATCATGGAATTTGCCGCGATCGTCGCGGCGACGTCGGTGTTCGCGACGTTGATCGGTTGCCGCCGTCTCTTTCATGGGATGCCGCGCTGGGCGAAATACGTCGCGCCGCCGGCGCTCTTGTCGGTCGGCGCGCTCGATTGGTCGCTCTTCAGCGGCATGGAGGTCGCCTTTTTTCTGGCGGTGTGGGCGCTCGCATTCGTCTTCTGGGACGACTTGGTCGCTCTGGGGTCACGCGACGCGACGCGATCGTCACTCGCCGCCGCGGCGAGGCTCCTCGGGTTCGCGAATGCGCTCCTCGTCGCGACGCGACCGGAAGCGATCGTCGTCGCGTTCGTCCTCGCGGCTTCGGCGGCGTTCGCGCTTCGTCCGAAATACGGTCTCCGCTCCGCGGCTCGAATTCTCGGCGTTTCCCTCGCGCCGGCGATGCTCGTCCTCGTCGCGACCGCGGTCGCCAACCGCGTGTTCACCGGCGATTGGTCCGCCGCGGGCGCTCTCGTGAAGCTCGAAGCGTACGACCCGCGCTTGTCGGCGCGCGACGTGTTCGACGCCTGGGTCTTTCACGTCCGTTACCAGGTCGGTCGAGTCACCGGTTACCACTTCGCGAACGGGCTCCTCTTCGGGTCGCTGTTCTGGGTGCTCCCCGCGCTGTCGCTCGTGTTCGAAAAGACGCGGCGGGTCGGCGTCGTCTTGTGGGCGCAAGCGGTACTCTGGGTGTTCATCGTCGCTCTCAACGGGCAGGTGCGCTGGCAAAACGAGCGCTACACGATGCCCGCGGTCGCGTGGATGCTCCTCGCCGCCGCGCTCGGCGTCGCCGCCGTGTTCGATCACGACTTTCGCTCGGTGAAATCCGTTCGCGGCGCGCGATACGCCGCTCGGGTCGCGGTCGTCGCGCTGGTGTCGCTGCTCGCGTTCGAGCAAGTGCCGCGGATGCGCGATCAGCTGTGGTTCTTCGGGCGCGCGTCTCGCAACATTCGCGATCAGCATGTGAAGGTAGGGCGCAAGATCCGTCACGAGCTCCCGCAGACACGGCGCGTCCTCGTCGGGGACGCCGGCGCGATCCCCTATGAATCGGATCTTCCCGCTCTCGACATCATCGGGCTCGGGGGTTACGCGGGCTTGCCGTTCGCGCGCGCGAGTCGATGGGGCGTCGCGGCGGCCCTCGAACTCGTGGAGCGCATGCCGCCGGGCGCGCGCCCCGACGTCATGGCCATCTATCCGAGCTGGTGGGGCGAGTTGCCGTCGTGGTTCGGGCGCGCACTCGATGGCGTCTCCGTGCGCGGCAACGTGATCTGCGGCGGCCTGACGGCGATGATCTACGCCTCGGATTTCAGCTCCATGGCCCGAAGCGGCGTACCGGCATTCCCCATCGCACACGGCGAGCGCCTCGTCGATGAAGTCGATTTCGCCGACGTGATCAGCGAAAAGGCGCACCGGTATCGTATCGACGGCGCCCTCGGTTTCGCCGACATGAAGCTGCTCGGAAACCCGTCGCGCCCTCTCGAAGATCTGTGGGACGCCGGACGCGTCGTGCCGCCGCCCGCGTCCGTCGCGTCCACGCT
>DATBBD010000110.1:0-8556 GCA_036271175.1 Polyangiaceae bacterium
GACGGGATCGAAGCGACCCGGCTCATCCGCAAGGACCCCCGGAAGCCCTGGGCGAAAGTGCCGATCATCGCGCTCACCGCGAAGGCGATGCGCGACGACCAGGAGCGCTGCTTGCGAGCGGGAGCGAACGACTACATCGCGAAGCCGCTCGACGTCGACGTGCTGCTCTCGTTGGTCCGGGTCTGGATGCCGAAATAGGCCGATGTCGAGCGCGGAGGAAATCGAGGTTCGGCTCTTCTTGGACGCGATTTTTCTTCGCTATCACTACGACTTTCGTCGCTATTCGATGGCGTCGTTGAAGCGCCGGATCACCGCGGCGAGGCTCCACCTCGGCTGTGAGACGGTGTCGGCACTGCAGGAGAAGCTCCTCCACGATCCGGATACCTTCACGAGGCTCCTTCAATACCTCACCATCCAGGTGAGCGATATGTTCCGTGACCCGGGGTTCTTCCGCGCGATGCGCGAGCGCGTGATCCCCGAGCTCAAGACCTATCCGTCGCTGAAAATCTGGATCGCCGGCTGCAGCAACGGCGAAGAGCTCTACTCGTTCGCGGTCCTCCTTCGCGAAGAGGGCTTGCTCGATCGCACGATGCTCTACGCGACCGACATCAACCCCGAGGCGCTGCGCAAGGCCGAGGCCGGCATCTACGCGCTCGATCGCATGGCGTCGTTCACCGAAAATCACCGTCTGTCGGGCGCCAGATGCTCGCTCTCCGACTACTATTCGGCCGCGTACGGCTCGGCGGTGTTCGACCGCTCGCTCCGGAAAAACGTGGTGTTCACCGATCACAGCCTGGCGACGGACAGCGTTTTCGCCGAGGTACAAGTCGTCTCTTGCCGGAACGTGCTCATCTATTTCGATCGCATGCTCCAGGATCGCGCGCTCGGGCTGGTGAAGGACGCGCTTTGCCGTCGCGGCTTTCTCGGCCTCGGCGCCAAAGAGACATTGCAGTTCTCCGCGCAGGCCGAATCCTTTCGCGAGCTGTCGCTCTCCGACCGGTGGTATCAGAAATGCTAGCGGTGAAACCCTCCAAACCCGCGGAGGCGGTGGTCATCGGTGCTTCGGCGGGCGCCCTCGACGCGCTCACGGTGCTCTTGCCCGCGGTGTCGCGCGAGCTCGACGTCCCGATCGTCGTGGTGGTGCACCTGTCGCCCCGCAGTCCGAGCTTGCTCCCCGACATCCTGAGACCACGCTGCGCCTGCGAGGTAAAAGAGCCGGACGACAAAGAGCCGGTGCGTCGGGGGGTGATCTGGCTCGCCCCGGCCGACTATCATCTCCTCATCGACGCCGGCCGCACCTTTTCGTTCTCCGTCGACGAGCCCGTGAAGTTCTCTCGCCCTTCCATCGACGTCCTCTTCGAATCCGCGGCGGAGGTGTATCGAGACCGCCTCGTGGGCGTCGTGCTCACGGGCGCGAACGACGACGGCGCGATCGGCGCGCGCGCCATCCGGAGAAACGGCGGCCTCGTGCTCGTCCAAGATCCGGCGCTCGCCGAAGCTCCCGAGATGCCGCGCGCGGCGCTTTCCCTCGCCGCCCCCCAGTTCGTCGGCGCACTACCGCAGATCGTCGAGACGCTCACGGCCATCACGCGGAGGCCCGGGTGATCCAGCGCAGCCGCGAACCCGTGAAGTTTCTCATCGTCGACGACCTCGACGAAAATCTGCTCGCTCTCGAAGCCCTGCTGAGGCGAGACGATCTGGAGATCCTGAAAGCGCGTTCGGGCCGCGAAGCGCTGGAGCTCCTCTTGGTCCACGACGTCGGCCTCGCGCTCATCGACGTACAGATGCCGGAGATGGACGGCTTCGAGCTCGCCGAATTGATGCGAGGTGCGGAACGAACGCGCCGCATTCCGATCATCTTCGTCACCGCCGGCATTCAAGAGAGCAACCGCATCTTCCAGGGGTACGACGCCGGCGCTGTCGATTTTCTGTTCAAGCCCATCGAGCCGAAGATCCTCCGCCACAAGACGGAGACGTTCTTCGAGCTCCATCGACAGCGACAAGACCTCGCCGAGACGCTCCGGCTCACCGAGGAGCTGGTGGCCGTCGTCGGGCACGATCTCCGAAACCCGCTGAACGTCGTGCTGATGACGGCGACCGTGCTCTCCGGGAGCACCAGCGAGCCCGAGACGCGCAAGGCGGCGGAGCGACTCCGCTCGAGCGGGACGCGCATGGTGCAGATCATCGACGAGCTGTTCGATCTGGCGCGCGCGCGGCTCGGCGGCGGCATCCCGATCGAGCGCCGGCCGGTGAACCTGGGTCTCATCGCGAAAAAAACCGTCTCCGAGTTCGAGGCGACGACGCCGGAGCGAAAGATCGAACTTCAGCTCTCGGGCGATCTCTCGGGGATCTGGGACGAAGGGCGGCTCGAGCAAGTGCTGTCGAATTTGATCGGCAACGCCGTTCGTCACGGTTCGCTCGACGCGCCGATCGTCGTCGACGTCGCAGGGCCGAAATCGGAGGTTTGCATCTCGGTGCACAACGGCGGCCGCATCAGCCCCGACCTCTTGCCGCGGATCTTCGAACCCTTCCGCTCCGGGCGCCGGCGCCGCGGCGACGGCGATGGCGACGGGCTCGGCCTCGGTCTCTACATCGTCCAGCAGATCGTGCACGCGCACGGCGGCACCGTGACCGTCGATTCGACCGAACAAGGCGGCACGACGTTTCACGTGCACCTGCCCCGTGGCGCGTCCCTCGCAGCGCTCTGAATCGTCCTACGGCGCGAGAACGAAATACCCTGTCGGACGGTCTTGCCGGAGGGCGAGCGGCCATGTCTCCCGCGAGACGATGGAATAACCGGCGCGCGCCGCGAGCTCGGCGATCTCGTCGTACGTGAACTGGTGCAAGAAACCGCGCGTGCGCACGTAGCGAAGTCCGTCGTCGACGCGACGACCGCCGAGCGTGCCGAACGCGCGGCGCAGGATCCGGCGAACGCGCGGAGACTGGCCGATGTCTTCGGCGCCTCGACGCATCGTCACGGTCGCGAGCACGCGCGCCGCGGGTGACGTTTGGCGAAGCGCCCGGAGAACCGCGAGACGATCGTCGGAGTCGGTCAAATGCCCGAGGCTGTTCCGCCCGAGCACCACGGCGTCGTACGGACCGAGCGCGCCCGAGAGCGGGCCCCCGCGACCCTTCGCCGCCTCGAGAAAGTCTGCGTACGACCCCAGATGGACGACGACGTTGCCGAGCGCGCGGCCGACGCGCGCGGCGGTCTCGAAGAGCGGCGCACTCGGTTCGAACGCGACGACCTCGCGCACGAGCGGCGCGAAGCCGGTGAGCTCGCGGCCGCCGCCGGCGCCGGCGATCAACAGGCGAGACGCCCTGCCGAGCCCGAGGAGCGGAATCGCCGCGCGCTCCCAATCGAACAAGCCGCCGTCGAAATGCGTTCCCCCTGGAACGTACCGAACCGGGTTCTCGCTGTACGCGAGCCCGGTCACCCGAGGGCGCTCGTCGGGCGGAGTGAACGCGAGAAAAATCTCGTCGCGCACCGCTTCGTGGATCTGAAAAGCACGTTGCACGCCGTCGTCGAACCAGCGAAGCGCCCGGATCCAAGGCGCGACGGGATTTGTCGAAGCCACCTCCCACTGATATCACAGTGCCTGATCGGATCGGCCGGTGCCCGCACAAGACGACGAGTGGCTCTGGGGTTGGGATGCGACGCCCGGCATCGTCTCGGTGTGGGCGGAGCCCGACGGCGCGGCGCTCGTGTGGCGGCGCGCGCCCGACTCGCGCACGCTGGTCCGCGAAGAAGCCCGGTTTCGTCCGTGGCTCCTCCTCGACCGGCTCGACGACTTGTCGCATCTCGGCGATCGGCTCCGGCGTGAACGCGATGCGCCGGCACCGGGCGCGGTGACCTACGACGAGCTCGCCGGACCGGGCGAGCTCCGCTACGTCGTGCGCGCGGAGCACCTTCGCACCCTCACCGACGCGGTACTCACCGGTGCACGCCGCCGCCTCGGCCGTCCCCTGGCTCACGTGCGCGAGCTCGGTCACGACGCCGTGCTCGCGCTGCCCCCGGAAGAGCAGTACCTCGTCGCCAGCGGCCGCACCTATTTTCGCGACCTCGCTTTCGACGATCTGCGCCGCGCGCAATTCGATCTCGAGACGACGGGACTGGATCCCACGGTGGATCGAATTTTCTTGGTCTCCCTTCGCGGCCCGGACGGCGGCGGGACGTGCTTGGAGGCGGAGGGCGACGACGACCGCGCCGAAGCGGCGCTCATCGCGCGCCTCGTGGCCCAGGTTTCCGCGCTAGACCCCGACGTCATCGAAAACCACAACTTGCACGGCTTCGATCTGCCGTTTCTCGCGCATCGCGCTCGCATCCTCGGCGTACCGCTCGCGCTCGGCCGCGCCGGCCCGCCCGGCTTGCGGCAGCGTCCGTCGTCTCGCGGCGCGTCGCTCGGCGGCGCCGCGACGGTCGCCGGCGAACGCCTTCGCCGGACGCGCTACACGGTTCCCGGTCGCGAAATGATCGACTCGATGGACGCCGTGCGCCGTCACGATTTTTCCGCGCGCGATCTGCCGGGGCACGGACTCAAGGCCGTCGCGCGGCACTTCGGACTCGCCGGGCCGGCGCGCGAGCTCATCGCCGGCAAACGGATTTACGACGTGTACCGCCGCGACGCGGAACGGGTGCGCCGCTACGCGCTCGCCGACGTCGACGAAGCCGCCGGCGTCGCGCGGCTCCTCGGCGGCGCGGCGTTCGCGCTGGCTCGCATGGTCCCGCGGCGCTACGAGCGGCTCGCCGACGCCGGAGCCGCGACCGGGGTGATCGACCCGCTGCTCGTCCGCGCGTACGTCCGCGCCGGCGCAGCGCTCCCCGCGCATCGAGAGAGCGACGGCACGACGCACACCGGAGCGGCGTTGCATCTGTTCGCGACCGGCGTCGCGGAACGCGTCGTCAAAGCCGACGTCGCGAGCCTCTATCCGTCGCTCATGCGCCAGTACCGCATCGGTCCGGCGCGCGATCGCCTCGGCGTGCTCCTCACCGTGGTCGATCGCCTCGTCGAGCAGCGGCTCGCCGCCAAAGCCCGCGCTCGCGCGAGCGCGCGCGGCTCGTCGGAGCGCTACACCGACGAAGCACTCTCGGCGGCCATGAAGCTCGTCGTCAATTCGGCATACGGTTACCTCGGCGCGGCGTCGCTCACGCGCTTCTCCGACGTGCACGCCGCGAACGCCGTCACCGGCCATGGCCGCGCCGTGCTCGATCTCCTCTGCCGCGAGCTCGCCCGCCGCGGCGTCACCTTGCTCGAGGCCGACACCGACGGCGTCTACTTCTCGGTCCCGCCGCGCTTCACCGAAGTCGACGAACGGCGCGTGGTCGCCGAGGTCGCGGCGCTCTTGCCCGAGCACGTGCACCTCGAATTCGACGGTCGCTACGCGGCGATGCTCTCGCACGAGCCAAAGAACTACGCGCTCCTCGGGTACGACGGATCGCTCGTCCTCCGCGGCGTCGCGTTCCGTTCGAGCCGCGCCGAACCCTTCGGCGAAGCCTTTCTTCGTCGCGCCATCGCGTGCCTGCTCGCTCGCGACGTTCTCGGCGTGCGCCGCGCCTACGTCGACACGGTGACCGCGCTACGCCAGCGGGCGCTGACGACCTTCGACGTCACCTCGCGCGTCCGCTTGACGAAAACCGCGAGCGAATACCTCGCGACGCGTGATCGCCGCCGCGAGCTCCCGTACGAGGCCCTGCTCACCAACGATCGGGACGACTGGCGCACCGGCGAACGCATCCACGTGTATCGGGCGCGCGGCGGACGCGCCGGCCTCCTCGACGACACCGACGACGAGGGCGCCCCCTCCGGCTCCGACCCCCGCGACTACGACGTCGACTTCTACCTTCGCGTCCTCGAAAACACCTTCGCCGAACGCCTCGCCCGCGCCTTCACCCCGGAAGACTTCCAAGCCGTCTTCGCCGACCCCGAGCAACCGTCGCTCTTCGAAGCGTCCCTCGCGACGATTCGCCCCATCCTGACCCGGCTCGGCGAAACCGCCGAACGATAGAAGCCTGCGCCCCCTCGAGCCAGCCGCGTGACCGAGCGACGAACAGGACTGGTGCACGCGGGCTGACAGCGAGGCAGCCCCTACCTCCGCGTACCGAGCGGCGAGCACGCTGTAGTCGGTCGGCTGCACGGCGACTCACTCCGGGCGGATCTGAACCGCGATCAGATTTTGCTCGCTCGCGATCCCCTTCAGGCGCGCCTTGAACGGCGAGCAGGAATACGGGGCGAGGACTGCTCGAACGTCGGGGTGACGGTGTAACTCCTCGGTGATGACGAGCTGGCCGCCTGCGGCGCGCGCTTGCAGACGCGCCGCGAGGTTCACGGTGGTCCCGAAAAAGTCGAGGCGGTCGTTCGCGCGAACGGCCAGGCAGGAGCCCGAGCCGACGCCGAGCTTCGCGCTCACGCCGAGTTCGCCGTGGCGCTCGTGGCAGCGCTGCACCATCGCGAGCGCGGCGGCGACCGCGTCGGTCTCCGACGTGAAGCTCGCCATGACCGCGTCGCCCATCGTCTTGACGATCGCGCCGCGGCGCTCGGAGACGATCTCGGTCATGTCTCGGAAATGCTCCTGCACGACGGCGAAGGCGCGCGCGTCACCGATCTGTTCGTAGAGCGCGGTCGAACCCGTGAGATCGCTGAAAAGGAGCGCGAGGTGCGCGATGGAGAGCTCCACGCCGGTAGCCGGAGCCTCCGTCGCGAATAAATCGAGGAAGTCGGGAAACGTCGCCAGGACGGAGCCGAGCGCCGCGTGACCGTCGATTCCCGTGCGTTCGACGAGCACCACCGCCGCGCGATCGCTCGTCGAGGACACGGTGATCGTCTGCGACGGTTCGCCCGTCGCCACCTCGACACGAAGAGCGAGGTCCTCGTCGAGGGACACGGTTAGCGAGCCGCCGGGCGGCAGCGCAACCTCGGCGCTGCCCTTGCCGGACAGAAGACGCACGAGGAGGGCGGCCGCCGGCGCATCGAACGGCTCGACCCGCCTCTTATTGGGCTCGACGGCGAGCTGAGCCACCACGTGCGGCAGAAACGAGGGGCTCGAGGCGCAGTACACGCTGGTCTCGGTTTCACGGATCGACGGATGGCACTGAAAGACGGCCTCGACGTGATTGCCGAAGTCCACTCCGTAACCGATGTTGCACGCGGCGCAGTGTACATTTCCGGACACGTCGGCCAGCGCTCCGACCACTTGAGCGGCCACACGACAGACGGGGCAATTGATCTGCCAGCGCAGATCGACCACGCCTGCGCGAGTCGCATGCAGAAAAACACGAAGGACCTCTCTTCGATCTTCGCGCCACCGGTCGGCGAGCTCGAAGGGACGCATTTGCGCGAGCTCTTCGTCGGGTCGCTCGACCAGCGTACGCCGTAAGCGCTCCACGAGGGCGTCTTCGAGTCCCTTGTCACCCAGCCGCGCGACGCGCCGGTCGAGCTCGGACACCGACGTCGGCGAGCGCGGCCCTTGCGTCAGAGGATCGTACGGTCGCTCGGCGATCAGCTCGCGCGCGACGAGCGACGCGGAAATGGCGCCCGAAGCGGCGGACCGTTCCGAGCCCTCGCCCGCGCGGAGCACTTCTTCGATGCCGTCCAGGTAACGAACGAGCGCCGACGCGAATTTCCGTTTCATGATCGGCCCGATGAGCCGCATGAAGGGACCCGCACCGGCCACGTATGCCACCGCTTCGAGCAGGGTTTTCCCCTCCACGTCGCGAAGCCGGGCGTGAAAACCGCCGCGCGCCACCGGCCCTTTGAGGAACGTGCGCTCGCCGTGAACGAAGCACCCTTCCACCCACTCGTAGGGCGGCTCGATCCATTCGACGTCGAACCCGAGTTCCTTCGCGGTGCCCGCGCGCACGCGTTCGCTGCCGTGCTGGCGCCAACTGTACTTTCCCGGAGTCAGACCACTCGCGCGGTCCCAGCGATTGGTGTCGGAGACGAGCCCCCACACCACGAACCGCGGTGCGGCGAAACGACGCGCGAGGATCGCTTCGTAGAGCTGCTCGGCCATGGGAGAGGGCGATCATACCGGCGTTTCGAACTCACGACCACGGCCTCGAGATCGGGCCGTCCCCCCCCCCAGCGTCGGCTCACACACATTGGTAGCGCGTGTACACCGCGCCGGAGCCGAAGGTTCTCGTCTCGATCAGACGCAGTGGCGTCGGGTGGTCGAGCACCGGAAAGCACGCCTTGCCGCCGCCCACGACGAGGTCGCGCGTTTTCGCCGATCGAGTCGAGCGTCGTCGAGAAGACGACTTCGGCTTTGCCTTCCAGATGCACGCAAAATCCAATCCGTGGAGAACGGCAACGCCGTGGGAATTCCCGCCGGAGGACACGCCTTGATCCCACCGCCGGGCAGGATGGGACGCCACCGTGGCGTCTTGGCGCACTCGTCCTACCAACCCGACACGCGGCCCGACGTTGGCGCCCGTTTGCAGCCGGTTCTCAGTCTCGAATTGGTTTCCGCTCACGGCACACAAGATGCACCTGCCGAGATTAGGCCGAGACTTCGCGCGGAACCCCTTCCCATGAATCGTGACGGCATTAGGTCTCGAAT
>DATBBD010000111.1:0-4024 GCA_036271175.1 Polyangiaceae bacterium
TGCACGATCCCGTTCCCCGCGGTGAGCCACTGAGTATCGCCGGCTCCGAATCGCGCCGTCGCTCCGAGCGAGTCGCTGTGATCGATGAGACCGCGACGAACGATCGTCACGGTCTCGAACCCTCGGTGCGGATGTTGGGGAAAACCGGGAACGGTTTGTCCGTGGTACATGCGCCACCCGTCCTTGCCCGCGAAGTCTTGGCCGATCTGGCGACCGGTGAGCGATGTCGCGGGCCCGAGGTGTTCGTTCCCTCGGGGATAGGCGTCGTCGTGGTGGACGCAGAAGAGAAAAGGATCGGTCGTGACCCAGGGGAACCCGAGCGGACGTGTTTCTAAAACGAAGTTCACGCGCGAAGTGTAGCGTGGAGTCGACACTCCGTAAGCGAGCGCCCGAAATGGCTCAATTGTCCGAGAAGATTCGGCTTCTTCGCGTCTTGAGCCGAAAATGGCCCGTTCGAGGGACCGACGCCGTGAGCTTTCGACCGGGCCGAGTTCCACGGCGCATCTCCGCGCGCTAACCTATTTGACCACCTTGCGCTTCGTCGGGCTCAAGAGGCGTCTGTCCGCGCGCATCGATCGGTTCATTCCCGAGGTACTGCTCCGGGAGTCGCCCGAGGACGCGCAGAGGGCGAGGCTCGCCGTTGCGGTGGGGCTCTTGCTCGGGCCGGTCTTCGGGGTGTTGGTCCTCGTCCATTTGATGCACGGCAACGACCGCGAGGCGCTGTTGAACGCACTCCTCGGGTGCACGATGGCGGCCGTTCCATTCGTACTTCGCCTCACCGGCCGCTATTTCCTGCTCTTGAACGCCACCTTGGCGACCGCGTTTGCCCTCTTGGTGAGCGTCGCCGTGTTCGCACGCGGGGGCGGCATGACTTCGGCGACGGTCGCCCTCGCCGAGGTGCCGCTGTTCGCGACGTTGCTCGGCGGCGTCCGACTCGGCGCGGTCTGGGCAGCGCTATCCATCGCGGCGAGCCTGGTGATCGGATGGCTCGGACACGCGCGCGTCATCTCCGAGCGCGTGGACGCCGAGAAGGCGTTCTACGACGATCACGCGTCGCTGATCGTCATCACCGGCACCCTCTTCGTCATCGGCGCGATGTACGAATTCTGGAAGGATTCGGCGCTTCGGCACATCGCCGCGCTCGAAGAAGAGAAGGCCCGCGTCGAGCGGGAAAAAATTCGCGCCGAAACCGACGCCGAGGTCGCGCGGACCGAGCGACTCGCGTCGATGGGACGCCTCGCCGCCGCGGCCGCGCACGAGATCAACAATCCACTCTCGTACATCGCGAACAACCTCGACTTCTTGCGGGTGACGTTGGCGGAGAGCAATCGATCTCATGAATCGCTGGACGCCATTCAGGACGCCCTCGACGGCGTCTCGAGGATCCGGCGGATCGTCGCGGATCTCGGCACGCTGTCACGACCGGACGCCGAGCAGATCGGGCTCGTCAAAGTCGAGAGCGCGGTCAAGCTGGCCCTGAAAATGGCGGAGTTGCACACCGCGCCGAAAGCGCGGATCCGCACGCACTTCGAGCCCGTGGCCGCCGTCCTCGCCAACGAGTCGCGCCTGGTTCAGGTTTTTTTGAATCTCGTGCTCAACGCGGCCCACGCGATTCCGGAAGGGCACGTCGACGACAACGAGATTCGAATCTCCGTCGCGCCGCTCGGAACCGAGCAAGTGTCCATCGAGGTCAGCGACACCGGCGTCGGCATCCCGCGCCACGTGCTCGATCGCATCAAGGAGCCGTTCTTCACCACCAAGCCGATCGGCGAAGGTACCGGGCTCGGCCTGGCGATGTGCGACGGCATCGTCCGCCGCTACGGTGGCCGTCTCGAGATCGAGAGCGACGCCACCGGTACGACGGCGCGTGTCGTGCTCGAGGCCAGTGGACAGACGCTCCACGAAAGCGAGCGGCCCTCGGGCGTGCATTCGATGCTCCCGAACGGCGTGAAGCTCAAGGTGCTGGTCATCGACGACGATGCGCTCGTCGCGCGCGCCTTCGCCCGGATCTTGCGCGGGCACGAAGTCGCGCTGTCGAGCAGCGGACGCGACGGCCTCGCGCGGCTGCTCGGCGACGGCGCGTTCGACATCGTCTTTTGCGACATGATGATGCCCGATCTGTCGGGGATGGACGTCTTCGACGCGCTCGTGAAAGATCACGCCGATCTCGTCCCGCGCGTCGTGTTCATGACCGGCGGCACGTTCACCGACCGCGCGCGGGGGTTTCGCGAGCGGGTTCAGAATCGGTTCATCGACAAACCGATCGACGCCGCCGTCGTGGCTCGCCTTCTCGCCGATTGCGCTGCGGTCTCGAGAAATCAGGACCCCGAACCGACCCAGCGCCGTTCGGTGCCGAGTCCGCCGCACTAGTAGGACGAGTCCATCGAAGCGATGGGAATTTCGACGCCCCCACATGGGGGAGGGCATCGAAATTCCACTGCAAAGTACACGTTTGACTCGTCCACTCTTTCTCTCACGGTAGCTCGATTCTAGTGAATCGAGGTACTAACAACCCGAGCGCACCCAGGCGTCGCCGGTCGGATGTGCCATGAGCGCGTCGCACGACGCGGGGCACAGCTCGAGAAACCGCGGCGCGGCGCTCGACACGAAGACGCCGGTACCGTCGCAGCCGTTCGCGTCGTCGACCCGCGGCCAGACCACCGTGGGCGCCGTTTTGGTCGGCCGCCACTCCATCGAGGCACGCGAAGCGTCGGCTTGCGCCGGAATCGCGAACGCGCACGGCGCGGCCGCCGCGGCGACGCCGTCGAGCGCCGTCGTGAGCTCGGTGTTCGTCGAGGAGTTCACTTCGACGCGAGCGGCGTGCATCGTGCCGCCGGCGGCGGCGATGTCGTCGAGCGGCGTCAGATTCGCGATGTCGATGGGGTCGATGAGCGTCGGGCCCGCGCCGAGAGCGACCACGTACGTCTTGATGACGGGCTTGCTCGTGAACGCGGCGGTGACTTCGTCGAGCGCGTTCGCTTCGGTGGAGCCGCACAACGGGTCGAGGATGCCGTCGCTCATCAGGAGCAACACCGCGTCGCGATCGGGCAAGCGTGCAGCGGCGCCCCTCACGTAGGCGTATGCGCCCTCCAGTGCGGGCGTGATCGCCTTGCCATTCAACGGCAACGGGTACGACTTCATGATCGCCGCCGCCGTCCCCGGCAAGAGCCCGATCGGGACCGCGGGCTTCGTGTAGTCGCTCGGGGTGCACGACAGACCGTAATACTCGACGCCGAGACCCAACCCGGTGTTCGAAATGTCGCCGACGAATCCGCTGATCGCTTGGGTCAAGTTCGTCCAGAGCGGCTCGAGCGCCACCGACGGCGACGCGTCGACGAGGAGGAGCACGTCGAGACCTCGCCGCGTCGCCGGAGAACGCTGGATGACGCAACCATCGGGCTCTTGCGTCGTCGCGTCGAAACCGACGTCCGCGTCGTTGCCGAGAGCGCCGCGCGCGTCGGGCTCCGCCGCGTCGGTCGTGCTCGCTCCGCCCGTTCCCGAAGCGTCGCCGCTGCAACCCGCGCTTTCCGTCACGAACTTGCCGGCAGCGCCGCGGCCGCGGCATGGATCTAGCTTCGCCCCGTCAGCCGGCAGATTTCCCAGCGTGTAGACCGCCTCAGTGCAGCTGACCCCGCAGAAGAGGAACATCGTCGGCGCGAGCCATCGGCTGGCGCTCGTCGTTGCCCTCGCGCTCTCTCGCACGCCCATCGCGAGTGCAGCAAGCGTGCCTTCATCCGAAAGCGACGTCGTCAGCCGTCTCCGATTGTCGACGGTGAGTCGCTGCTTCGATCGGGAATCATTGGCCGAAGAGGTCGCCGGGTGGCTCGAGCGCAACACCGTCGACAGCCGAGTCTCAGTGCGCGTCAGCGGCGTCGAAGGCGATCTCTCGTTCACGATCGCGATGAACGACGAACCGCCGCTCGTGCATCGGTTCGCGGACCTTCCCGCAGATTGCTCCGCGCAACGGAGCGCCGTCGCTCTGTCCATCGCGCTGGCCATCGACGCGGTCGCTCCCGCGTCGAAC
>DATBBD010000112.1:0-2004 GCA_036271175.1 Polyangiaceae bacterium
GCGAGTGCCTCGACGACCCTACGGTTCGCCTTCGCACGTACCGCGTGCGACTGATCGGGGCGCGCGTCCACATCGACGCCGCGTCGGTAAAAATCGGCGGGTGACGTCGCGCGAAGCGCTACCGGGGTCTAACTGAGTTGCTTCGCGGCGCGGAGCCGCGTCCGATGCTCGAGCGGCGAGGCGCCCGTCCAGCGACGAAACGCGGTTCCGAACGAACTTTGCGTCGAGAATCCGAGCAAGAACGCGATCTCGCCGATCGCGACGCGCGGCTCCGAGACGTACCTGAGCGCGAGCTCGCGGCGGAGCTCGTCGACCAAGGCCCGAAAGGTCGTCCCTTCCTCGTCGAGGCGACGACGCAACGTCGCGGGGCTCATGTGCAGCTCTGCAGCGACCTCGTCGATGCCGATGGCGTCCTGCCCGATCCGATCCATCAAGAGGCGCTGCACCCTCACCGACGCGGAGTCGACCCTGTCCAGGGCGCGGAGCAAGCGATCCGATCTGAGGTCGAACGCCGAAAACGCATCGGGGTTCGCCGACGGAACCGGAAGGTCGAGCAACCTTCGCTCGATGACGACGCCGTTGTGCGGCATTCCGAGGCGCACCGGCGCTCGGAATACGCGCGCGTACTCGCTCGCGTCGGTCGGGGTTTGGTGACGCAAATGGACTTCGAGCGGCGCCTCGCTGCGACCGAGCCGGCGCGCCAGGTTCATCACCGCGACCGTGACTTGAAAGTCGTTCGTCGCTCGAAGAATGATCGGCGTCGCGTTCCGGAGCTCGATCACCGCGCGATCTCCGTCTTCGATCAAGCGCGGTTCGACGTTATCGTCTTGCAAGCGGGAGTACCGCGCGATGCAGCGAAGCGCCTGGCGAATGTCGGGGCAAGCCCTCACGGCGTGGTCCATCACGCCGAAGTCCGCGGACTCGGCGCATTCGCCGGCGTGCACACCGAGCGCGACGTCCCCGGTGATCTGGATCGAGGTCCAGACGATCTCACCGGCCAGCCGGCGGGGAATGCGGGCGTCGGGATCGGCCAAGGTCGCTTCGTCGACCCCGGCCGCACGAAGTGCGCTCATCTGAGGACCGAACTCGTGCAGCGCCCTCATGAAGGGCCAGAGCATCCGTACGGAAACGGTACTCGTCATCATGCGTCGAACCGACTCAAAGAACCTTAGCACTAGCTCTCCCGAGCCGTCACCAGGCCGACGGATGGCGCAATCGGCTAAGACATTGAGGACGCGCCGCTAGTCGGGCTTGTGCCAGATCGTGCCGAGCAAATCTCGGTCGAGACGACGCGCCAATACCGGCGATGTCCGTGATCCACGGCAAAATCGCACAGCTTCGCGTAGGTACGGTCCTTGTATGCTACCGAGGCATGCAATCTCGAGTTCGGATCGCAGCGCTCGGATCGTTGTTGCTCGCCGTGGCTTGTAGTTCCTCGTCCTCTGGTGACGGCTCCTCCACGCGGCCGTCCGACGGTAGAAAGACGGACACACTAGATAGCGGCGCTACTCCGACGTTGCCTCCACTGAAGAGCACGGACGGCGGCGGCGCGGTGTCCGTGCCGGACGGCGGCTCACCGACGAAGTCGCGCGACGGCGGCGCCGTCGCGCGCGCCGAGTCGACTCTCGGGCGAGATCCCGCGGCGTCGATTCCGGCGACGTCGCTCGCCGGCGCAGTGGCGGCGAACAACGCCTTCGCCGTCGACCTGTTCGCGCAGGTTCGGAAAACGGCGCCGGCCGGCAATCTCCTCACCTCACCGATCAGCGCGTCGCTCGCGTTGACGATGGCGTACGCGGGCGCCGCGGGAGAAACGGCCACTCAGATGGCCACTGCACTCCACTACGGAGCCGCCGCCTCGTCGATCTTCGACGGACAGAACGCGCTCAGCGCGGCGCTCGCGTCGCGTGCGGCCGCGGCCCTCGCCGTCGATCAAAACAACGCCACGAACGGCGGCGAACCCGCCCCGTCTCCGAGCGACTACCAACTCCAGGTCGTGAACTCGGT
>DATBBD010000113.1:0-7595 GCA_036271175.1 Polyangiaceae bacterium
GGGCTCGCGCGATAGCTTGATGCGCTGCGCTTCGCCCCCGCTCAACGTCGGCGCCGGCTGACCGATCTTCAGGTAGCCGAGCCCGACGTCGCTCAGTGTCCGGAGAATGCGCGACAGGAGCGGATGCGCGGCGAACAGCTCGAGGCATCCCTCGACGTCGGTTTCGAGTACGTCGGCGATGCTCTTTCCCTTGTAACGAACCGCCAGCGTCTCGGCGTTGTATCGCTTACCCTGACAGATTTCGCACGTGACGTAGACGTCGCTCAAGAAGTGCATCTCGACGCGCACGACGCCGTCGCCTTCGCACGCTTCGCAGCGGCCGCCGGACAGGTTGAAAGAAAAGCGCGCCGCGTTCCATCCGCGCATCCGGGCGTCGGGGAGCGCCGCGAAGACCGCGCGAATTTCGTCGAACGCCTTCGTGTAGGTCGCCGGGTTACTGCGCGGTGTGCGTCCGATCGGGTGTTGATCGATGGCGATCACTTTGTCGATCGCGCGGTGCCCTTCGATCGCCCGGTGTTCGCCGATCCGCGCCGTCGAATCGTGGAGCATGGCCCCGAGCGCCGGAAGCAAGATGCCGTTCACGAGCGAGCTCTTGCCGGCGCCGCTCGGTCCGGTCACCGCGACGAGACACCCGAGCGGGATCGTGACGTCGACGTTCTTGAGGTTGTGCTCGCGCGCGCCGAACACGACGAGCTTGCCCTTCGGCGTGCGGCGATGGGCGGGTACGGCGATCGCGCGCTTGCCCGTCAGGTAGTCCGCGGTAAGGCTTCCTTTCGCTCGGTCGAACCCGGTCGGCGGCCCTTCGAACACCACCTTGCCCCCGAGGTGGCCCGCGCCGGGCCCGAAATCCACGACGTGATCGGCGGCGCGAATCGTCTCTTCGTCGTGCTCGACGACGATGACCGAATTGCCGAGGTCGCGGAGGTGCCGGAGCGTCGCGATGAGCCGCTGGTTGTCGCGCGGGTGCAGCCCGATGCTCGGTTCGTCGAGCACGTAAATGACGCCCGAGAGCTCGCTGCCGAGGTTGCTGGCGAGCCGGATCCGCTGTGCTTCACCGCCGGAAAGCGACGGCCCCGCGCGATCGAGCGTCAGGTATTCGAGCCCGACGTTGAGCAGAAACGCGAGCCGGCTCTCGATTTCGCGAAGCGCGCCTTCAGCGATTTTCTTGCGTCCAGGGTCGAGCTCGAGCGCGTCGAACCACTTTCGATTCTCTTCCACCGAGCGTGCCAAAACTTCTGCGATCCCCGACCCGGCGACCTTCGCGGCGAGGCTCTCCGGACGAAGCCGCTGCCCGTCGCAGTCGTCGCAGACTCCCTCGCGGAGGTATTGCCGGTATTGCTCGCGCATGCGCTCGGAGCTCGTGTCGCGATAGCGCCGCATGAGCGTCGGGATCACGCCGTGAAATCGCATCCCCCAGGACCCGTGATTGTCGGTTCCCTCTTCGCCCCAGGTGATCTTGATCTTCTTCCCGTCGAGACCGTAGAGGACCTTCTCGCGGAGTTTTTTCGACAGCTTGTCGAACGGGACGTCGAGATCGACGCCGGTCGCCTTCGCCATTCCCTCGATCATGCGAAACGTCCAGCCGTCGCCGCGCGCGACGGAAGTTGCCCACGGGGCGATTGCGCCTTTTCGAATCGAGAGCGACGGATCGGGCACCACGAGATCGGCGGCGATCTCCGTTCGTACGCCGAGGCCGTTGCAGCCCGCGCACATCCCGAGCGGCGAATTGAACGAAAAACTCTGGGGCGTGGGTTCCGGATAGCTCACGCCACAGCACGCGCGAAGAGACGAGAATTTGCGCGGCGCTCCGCCTTCTGGTTCGACGACGAGCTCGCCTTGTCCTTCGCGGAGGCCCATCTCGACGGCCTCGGCGATCCGCGAGCGCCCGCCTGGTTCGACCTTGATTCGATCGAGCACGAGCTCGACGACGTGTTTCTTCTTCTTGTCGATGGGCGGCAGCTCGTCCAAGCGATGCACCTTGCCGTCGAGGCGCACGCGCACGAAACCGCGCGTCGCGAGCTCGGAAAATACCTCACGGAATTCGCCTTTCCGGTGCGCCGCGATCGGCGCGATGAACGTGGCACTCTTGCCGCGGCCCAATGACAGCACCTCGTTCACGATTTCGTCGACGCCCTGGCCGCGCACCTCTTTTCCACACACGGTGCAGTGCTGTCGTCCGACCTTCGCCCAGAGCACGCGCAGGTAGTCGTGGATCTCGGTGATCGTGCCGACGGTCGAGCGCGGATTCGACGACGCGCTCTTTTGCTCGATGGCGATCGTCGGAGAGAGTCCCCGCAGCCGATCTACGGCGGGTCGATCGAGCCGCCCGAGAAACTGCCGCGCGTACGTCGAGAGCGACTCCACGTAGCGGCGCTGCCCTTCGGCGTAGAGCGTGTCGAACGCCAGGCTCGATTTACCGGAACCGCTGCGCCCGGTGAACACCACGAGCGCGTTCTTGGGAACCACCAGATGCTCGACGTCGAGGTTGTGTTCGCGCGCCCCGAAAATTTCGATAACGTCGCTGCCGCGCGATGCGGCTCGGACGTCGGCACGCGACGTTTTTCGACTCGCCGGACGCCTTGAGGCACGCGAAGGCATGTCGAAGGGAGCGTCAGGGCGCCGTGGGATCGACGGGAGGCGGCGTCGGCGCGGGCGCCGGTTCGACGATGTCGACCATCTCGATCTCGAAGAGCAAGGTCGCGTCCGGGCCGATCTTCGGCGGTTGACCCCGCGTGCCGTAACCGAGGTGCGGCGGAACCACGAGCTTTCGCTTCCCGCCCTTCTTCATGCCGACCACGCCGAGGTCCCAGCCTGCGATGACCGAGCCTTCGCCGATGACGAACTCGAACGGCGTTCCGCGGTCGAGCGAGCTGTCGAACTTGGTGCCGTCGAGCAACGTGCCCGTATAGTGCACCGCGACGCGATCGCCCTTCTTCGCCTCGGGGCCCGTTCCGACAACGACGTCTTCCTTCTTGAGCGGCGGGAGCATCGGCGGCAGATCGTCGTCGCGCTTCTTCGGCGACGCGGCCTCGGCCGCCGGTGACGTGGGTTCTTCCGGCGGTGCGCACGCAGACGCGAACACCACGGACGACAGGACGAAGAAGACGACGGCGCGACTCATCGAGCCCGATTTAGGTGAAAGCCGGCGGGCCCGCCACGCTATTCGCGGAGTTGTTCGGCCAGGTACCGCTCGGCGCCGATCTGCCCGATGACGTGCAGCTGCGACTCGAGCCAATCGACGCTCTCTTCTTCGTCGACGAGTAGGGTTTCGAGGAGCTCCCGCGTGCCGTTGTCGCCCTTGGCGACGGCGACCGCGATGCCCTTGTTCAACCGCTCGACGGCCTCGAGCTCGACCTCGAGGTCCAGCTTGTGCTGCTCGATGGGGTTTTCGCCGACCCGCACCGGGCTCAGCCGTTGCATGTTCGGAACGCCGTCGAGAAAAAGGATCCGCGCGATGACCTTGTCCGCGTGTTTCATCTCGTCGATCGACTCGTGCCGTTTCTTCGCCGAGAGCCGCGGATACCCCCAGTTGTCGCACATGCGATGATGGATGAAGTACTGGTTGATCGCGGTGAGCTCCGACGTCAAAACCGAGTTGAGGACGTCGATGATCTCGGGGTCACCTTTCACGCGGGTCTCCTTCCACCGCATGACGCGGCTGCCCTCCTCGTATCAGACGCGGCTAACCCAGCGAAAGCTCGGCGAGGCAAATTGCCGACGCAGGGCGCCATCGGCCCTGAAATAGTCTTTTATTTTAGGGACTTCTGTCAGACCCGGAGCGGCCCTTTCGACATCTCCTAAAGAAATGCGGCGAAAAGCCGTAGACGATATTGAAAGTCATTTTCAAGTTGCTACAGTAATTCGAGGAAGAGGCCGAGAGCTCCGATGATCGTTTGCCACTGTCACGCGGTTACAGATCACGCCATCCGAAGGGCCGTTCAGAACGGTGCTTGTTCGGCGCGCGCCGTGGGTGCGGCTTGTGGTGCGGGCACCGGGTGCGGCGGTTGCCAGGAGCTCGTCGAACACATCGTCGAAGCCGAGGGGCACGCGCCGAGAAGTGTGCGCGCGCTGACGATGCTCCGCGCCGAACCGCTCGCGGAAGCGCCGTAGCGCACGGCTGCCGACGCCACGACCGTCGCGAGGGCGATGAGACGTCGTGGCTCCTCCATGTGACGTCGTCTCGATGCGCCGCGGAATCGAGCCAGAGCGGATTCAGCTCGTTCGGGCCACAAAAGCGGGCGTTCCGGCGGATTGTAGAGTGCAGAACAGTTTGTCGAATGTCGGCCCCCGGTCTATGTCCTCCTCATGGCGCGCGACCGCATGCTTTCACTTTCCGACGTCCCGCTGCCGCCGTCTCCTGACGCCACGCCGCACCCGGGTCACCGATCGGACGTCGCACCGCGAGCGACGCCGGCTCCTGGACTGAACTCCGATCCGCGAGCGTCGCACTTCGAAGTTGCGGACACCGACGCGCAGTTTCCCCCCGGTGCCTTTTCGCCCGATTCCGCCATCGACGAACAGATCAATGACCTCGAACGCTGGGCCCTCGCGACCGAACGTCGCGAGCATCGGGAGAGTCTGCGGTTTTGGGTGCTCCGCGGAACTGGGTTTCTCAGTGCCGTTGCGGCGTCGATCACCGCGTCGCTCGGCCTTTTGACGGCGACGACGGTCCTTGCAGGCGTCGCGGCGCTCTTCATGGCGATCGACGCAGCCTGGCCGGGCACGAGTCAGAAGACCCCGTACCGCCGTGCCGTCTACGACCTGCGAGCACTGCAGGGCACCGTGAAGCTCAAGTGGGACAAGGTGCGGCTCGCCTATCCGAACCCCACCGGCGCGCGCCGCGTCGCGAACGCGCTCGCGCTCCTCGACGCGATCCAAGCCAAGCGCGACGACATCGGCCGCTATCTCGGCAGCACCGAAGCGAGCCGCGGCGTTCGCCGAACCTGATCGGCAACGCCGACATAACCGCGCGGCGTGTGCCGCGCTCGAATCGTCCGAGCCACGCGGCGCGGAGCCCCGTTCACTTCGCGTGCACGATCGGCGCGAGGTGCGTCACGTACCAGCGGCCGTCCCACGAGATGATCGTGTGCACGGCGAAAGAACGCGTTTTGCCGTCGATCTCGTAGCTGAGCTTGGCGTCGAAGGTCCGAAAGTATCCGAGCTTGTTCCATTCTTCGCCCGGTTTGACCCATCTCGACGGGGTGCCGAGCTCGAACCCCGTGAACGCGGCGCCGTCCCACGAGCGGCGTTGCGCGTGCAGCTCGCGCACGTCGTGGTGATACGCCGCGAGGAGCTGCTGGTGATAGCGGCCGGGATCCTTGACGTCTTTCAACGGCAGGAACGGCTCGCGCGGGAAAAAGAAAGGGTCGGCGAGCTCCGCGCGCCCGCTCACCACGGCGTCGAAGAGCGCTCGTGCTCTCTCGACGAGATCGTCGCTCGTCCGGGGTGGCGGCGCTTCCGAAGGCGCAGGCGACGCCGTGTGCGGGCTCGGCGAAGGATCGGCACCGAGCGCCACGGACCCCCACACGACGCTCGCGACGAACGCCGCGGCCGCGCCCCCACGATGCCGTTCGCGTCGCATTTGGCTCCCGAATCCGAACCTCCGCATCGGGTGCGACTCTAAATCAGCCCGCGCGATTCGGTCGCGAGATCTACTATGCGGCGTGAACGCAGAACCCGGTTCCGGCACCGAGGCGTCGCTCGAGGCGGTTCCGCTCCGTCGAAAAGATGGAAAATCCGTCGCATCGCCGAAGACGGTCCGCGCGCTCATGGCGATCGCCGAAGCCTTGTTCTCCCGCGGGGGAACGCCACCGCCCCGCGAACGGCTCGAGTGGGTCGGTCGCGAAGCCGAGGATTTCCTGGCGCGCGCCGGCGCGCGTACGCGGATCCTCCTTTCGCTGTTGGTATCGGTCGTGTGTGTGTTGGCGCCGCTGACGATCGGACGTCTCGCGCGCCTTCACTCCTTGAGCTGCGCCGAGCGCATCCGCGCCCTCGGCGCGCTGGAGCGGCGCTTCGCCGAGCCGCTCATCGCCGTGAAGGCACTCCTTTGCCTCCTCTATTACGAACACCCGGACGGCGCGCGCGAGGCGGGCTTCGACGGTGAGTGCGCGTTACCGCGCGGCACTCGCGCGACGCGGGACATCGGCGAGCACGGAGCGGCGTGATCATCGAAGGTCGCGCCCTCGAAGGAGACCTGGAGACGTCCGCGGACGTCGTCGTGGTCGGTTCGGGGTCGGGTGGAGCCGTGGTCGCGGCGCACCTCGCCGAAGCGGGGCAGCGCGTCGTCGTTCTCGAAGAGGGGCCCCACGTGCCGTGGGAGCGATACGGCCGCATGCGCCCGAGCGAATCGATGCGGCACCTGTGGCGAGACGCCGGGTTGACGATCGCCGTCGGGCTGGGCGACACGCCGATGATCAACGTGATGATGGGCGAGTGCGTCGGAGGCTCGTCGGTTTTGACGGGCGGCGTCTGCTTTCGGACGCCAGGCTCGGTCCATCGCGAATGGTCGGAGCGCCGCGGGCTCACCGAGCTGTCGGAGTCTGCGATGGAACCCTTCTACGACGACGTCGAACGCGCCGTGCACGTCGAAGAGGTACCGGTGTCCCTGCGGTCGCGATCGACGTCGTTGTTCGGTCGCGGCGCCGAGCGTCTCGGCCATCCGCTTCGCCCCCTCCGTCGGAACACGCGAGGGTGCACCGGGTGCGGCCGCTGCAACTTCGGTTGCCCAGAAGGCGCGAAGCTCAGCGTGGACCTCACGTATCTGCCGCGCGCAAGGCGAGCCGGCGCGATCGTGTACTCGGACGTCCGTGTCGAGCGCGTGCTCACGCGGGGGAACCGCGCCGTCGGCGTCACCGGCAGGATTCGCAACGGCGAGCGAGGGCGGGCACTCGGGCGGTTCACCGTACACGCACGCCGGGTCGTCGTCGCCGCCGGCGCCTACGCAACGCCTCTCATCCTCGAAAGAAGCGGCGTCGGAAAGCAGTCGGGCGAGCTCGGGAAGAATCTGACGTTGCACCCCGGTTTCCGGATGATGGGACTCTTCGACGAACGCGTCGAAGGTTGGAAAGGTGCGCTGCAGAGCGCCCACACGCACGCCTACGAGCACGAACGGATCAACCTGGTCGGTCTCTTCCTGCCGCCCGGAGTTCTCGCGGCGACGATGCCCGGCATCGGCGACGACCACGCGCGGCGCGCCGCGCTCGTCCCTCACCTCGCGGTGTTCGGCGCCATGATCCACGACGAGAGCGGCGGACGCGTCCGCCACGCGTTCGGAAAGCGATTCATCACGTACGAGATGTCGCGAGCCGACGGCAAGGCCGCTTCACGCGCGCTGTCACTCATGGCCGAGACCTTTTTCGCGGCCGGCGCTCGCGAAGTCTACCTGCCGATTCTCGGCGCGCCGCCGGTCGACCGAGACGCTTTCCGTGCGCTCGACCTCGACCGGGTTCCGCGACGAAAGCTCGAATGCACGTCGCAACACCCGCTCGGAACCGCGCGCATGGGTATTTCTCCGGAACACGCCGTGGTCGATCCGAACGGCCGTGTCTTCGATACCGAGGACCTCTACGTCGCGGATGGAAGCGTGCTTCCGACGA
>DATBBD010000114.1:0-2347 GCA_036271175.1 Polyangiaceae bacterium
CCGCGAACCGGCTCACCCGGCAACAGGATTTTCGTGCCCTTCCGTCGCCGCCGACTCGACCGACCCTCAAGCGCCTTCGACGCGCGCGTGTTTGCCACTGGAAGACCCAAGCTACCATGCTACAATATCTGTAGCAACATCGAACCCAGGACTCGCCATGACCGAAAGATCGCCGCGCATCGCTCCCCTCACCCCACCCTACGAACCGGACGTCGAAGCTCGGCTCGAGCGGCGCATGCCGAAGAACTCGCCGGTTCCGCCGCTCAGCCTCTTCCGAACCTTGGCTCGTCACGAACGCCTCGCCGACGCGATGGAAGGAATGAGCCGGTTCAACTTGGGCAAGAACGGCCCCGCCGGACCGACGCTCCCATTGCGCGACCGCGAGCTCGTCATCGATCGCGTGTGCGCGCGGTGTGGCTGCGAATACGAATGGGGCGTTCACGTGGCGTTCTTCGCCGACCGCGCCGGTATCGACGCGGCCGAGGCTGAGGCGACGACTCAGGTCGGCCCGTCCCCGACGTGGAGCGATCGCGATCGGACGCTGATCGCCGTCGTGGACTCGCTGCACGATCAGTCGGACGTGTCGGACGAGCTCTGGGCTGCGTTCCGCGCCGAGTGGTCGGAAGAGCAGATTCTCGAAATCCTCGTCCTCGCCGGCTGGTACCACTCGATCGCTTACGTCGCGAACACCCTCCGCGTGCCCTTCGAGCCCTGGGCGGCGCGGTTTCCGGAAGCCGCCATCAAGTAACGGGCCACGGCGATCCCGGCGCGCCGAACCGCGTGCCCTCGGGAAAATGCAGCTCGAATTGCTCGGCGAGCACGGCGAGGAGCTCCGCGGCCGTCGCGATGGTTTGACTCACCGCGCGCCCGTCGCGTTCGCGAACCTTGAATTGGTCGTTCAAGAGCGTGAAGCGCCGCCCGTCTCGGCCGGCGCGCGCGGCGATGAGTCGGTTCTTGAAATGGGACGCGGGGTGCGCGCTCGTGAACCAGTTGGCGACCTCGCGATCGATCGGCGGCATTGGCTCGCGAGTAAACTCGTATACGTCGACCCAATCGGTGCCGAAACGCGCCTGATGAAACCACCGGTGGTCTTCGCGAACGATGCGCCGTGATTCGTGCGGGGTCGCTTGCTCGCCGTCCGCGTCGAGACGAATCGCGGCAGTGAGCGACACGCCGCCCACTCCGACATCGGTGAGCCAGCTCTCGCCGTCGAGCACGACACGAAGAAACACGTGCGTGCGCGGCGGCAAGTAATCGCGCGGACGATCGAGCCGCACGCGCGCGCTGAGCGGCGTCACGGAGAAGCCGATCGCCTCGAGCACTCGAAGGAACAATCCGTTCTGTTCGAAGCAATACCCGCCGCGACGCCGTCGAACGAGCTTGTCGAAGAGACCCTCGTCCGCCAGATCGATGGGGCGCCCGAGGAGGACGTCGAGGTTCTCGAACGGAATCGCCTCCGCGTGCGCAGCGGTCAATGCATGGAGCACCGACAAGGTGGGCTCGAGCGGACCCGCATAACGGATCCGCTCGGCGTAACCGGCGAGATCCATCCGGCGCTACTCGACCTCGTGCTCGCCGGGGTCTTTCACGAGCATCGCGCCGTCGAGCCCTTTTTCGAGTTTCCGCTTCTCGGCCTCGTCGCGCGCGCGCTCCGCCTTCGTGCGACCGTGAAGGCGCCGATTCGTATCGGCGCTCTTCAGTCGCTCTCGTTCCATCTTGCGCTTCCGGAACTTGTTCAGATTGACGACGTTGCCCATGCTAGCACCGTGAGTCGAAGCACCTCGTGCCTCGAGTCCATCGAAGCGACCTTCGGAGAACGCTAGCTCACCTTCGCCTCGAAAAACACCGGCCGTTCCGAAACGTCGAAACCGCGGCCCGCCTCGGAATGGATCGCCGCGCACCGCGCGGGCGGCGCGCTGTTCCTGGTGTCGGCGTCGGCAATCGTCCTCTGGTCCTCACGACGTTGCTCGTCGCGAACGGCCTCGGTAGTCTCGTGGCCTCGTGCGGGTCGGCCTCGGCGTCTGCGCGGTCTTCGTCATGACGAACGGCATTCTCTCCATCACGACACTTGCTCTCGTGCTCGCCGCTTGCGGAGCGACGGAACCGCGAACGACGGACCCGCGCGCGGCGACTCCGCCGCCCCCGAGCGCGGCCTCACCGAGCGACGAGTTCGGCGTAGCGACGTCACCTGCGCCGAACCCCGCGTCGACGCCGGCCGGCGTTGCGAGCGGCACGGGCGGAGCTCCTGCCGTTTCTTCGGCTCCGGTGAACGCGAGCGGCCCCGCGGCGGATTCGTGTCACGTCGACGACGAGTTGACCCGTGCCTTCGCGAGCACGAACCCCGGCG
>DATBBD010000115.1:0-21855 GCA_036271175.1 Polyangiaceae bacterium
GGGAGCGCTGTCGGCGTCGATGAACGTCGAGATGTTCAAGTTGTACGCGTTCACCCAGGCGTCGAGCTGGGCATGCGTGGGCGCCGGCGTCGTCGCGAAGCCGTACGTGCCGAGGATCTCGACGACGGCGCCGCCGGCGTCGACGATTCCCTTACCCAGTCCGTTCGCAGCCAAATCCCGGGCCGCGTGTTGGCAGCCGGGTCAGAAGAATTCCGAGACGTGCACGAGTGCGTAGGGCACCGTGCTCGCTCGGAGGTCGTCCATCGAGTACTGCACGAAGGGCTGCGTGTTCGCGAGCCCGACGGCCGTGGGATTCAGGTAACCCTGGAGCTTCAGATCGGCGAGGTACTGACCCACCGCATCGCCGTACGGACCGGCGGGATACGACCCGGTCGTCGTGGTGCCGCCGGTCCCTTGAGTGCCGCCGGCGCTCATGGTGCCCCCGCTGCCAGGACCGACGCCGCCGCTCGACGGACCCGCACCGCCCGTGCCGGGCAAGGTGCCCCCAGAACCCGCAAGCATGCCGCCCGAACCCGTGAGCGTGCCGCCGGAGCCAATGAGGCCGCCGGAACCCAGCGCGCCCCCGGAACCGACGAGACCGCCGGAACCAATGAGGCCACCAGCGCCCAAGATGCCACCCATGCCGAGCGCGCCGCCCGAGTTCACGAACGTGCCGCCCGAGCCTTCGAAGGTACCGCCGGCCGCGAGGCCGCCGCTGCCCGACGAGCTTTCTCCACCGTCGCCCGTTTTGGACGAGCCACACGCCGTCGTGCCTGCCAACGCGGCGAGCGCGGCAACGGCGACGAGGAGGTGGGAAGCGGAACGCATCGAGGTCGAAGCCAATCTATAGAGGAGAATTTCGCGTCGGTCCAGTCACGTACGGCGTCATGAATCGCATGAAGCGCGCCGTGACTCGCTCGGTTTCTGCTTTGGCGTTGCGCGTTGCGCGTTGCGCGTTGCGCGCTCTTCGCGTCGGTGTTCGTCGTTCAGCCCAACTTGGTTACCGCGAAAATATCGGCACGCTCAGAGCATCCTGATTTCGCCGGTGGGGAGCTCGATGAATTGCGGGTACGTCTCGCGGGTGCCTCCGTCGAACACCGAGTCGCGGAAGCGCGCGCGCAGAAACGGAGTGAGCCGCGAGACGCCCCAGACGTTGGACAGGCTCGCTTCCATTTTGCGCTCCTGCGCGGCGCGGGCCGAGGTGGGAAAGCGCTCGCCGGCTCGGACCAGAATCGAGTCGAGGAGGCGGATCTTGTGCGCTTCCCACACCAGGCGCTCGAGCCGAAAGAGGGCGGTCAAATAGAGCCCGCGTTCGAGCGTGAACGACGACACGCGCCCGAGCGCCGATTCGGGGTCTTCGAACGCGGCTTGGAGCGCTTCGGGGCCGTCGGCGACGAGATCGTCGATGAAGAGCGAAAATTCGTAGTGGGTGGGAAAAGGGGCAGGGGTTCGTGACGAAAACGACGGACCGAGCCGCGTTTCCAGCGCCAGCGCGAGCCGTCGCAGCACGCGCTCGAAGCACCGGAGCTCGACGGCGGAGAAACGTCGGCGGAGCGCGATCGCGACGTCCTCGAGATGCGTCCAGTCACCGCGCTCGGCGGTGCGAGCCAATGGAAAAAACTCGGACCAGAACCGGTCGACGTCGTGAGGCGTCACGGGATCCGGATCGCCGGCGCCCGCGACGACGCACTCGGCGAGGGGCGCGCCCTCTGCGGCGCGCCGGAGCAGGGCCGAGAGCGGCGTTCGCCCGCGCCATACCACGTCGTCGACGTCGAAGAGCTCGGGCTCCGGCAACCATAGTTGCCAGAACGCCGGATTCTGCTCGCGCGCAGGGTAGTGAGGTCCGATGAGCTCGCGGGACCACCACTTGCCGGTCTTCGCGTGCTCCTCGAGCGACGTCGGGACCATCACGTAGGTCTGCATCCGCGCGAACCGTGGCGCGGTGGTGCGTCCGAAGGTGTTCTTCGCGAACAGGACGCCTTCGTAGAAGTGACCTTCGAGGATGCGCTCTAGCAGGCATTCCGCGTCGGAGAACGCCGCGTGCCCGTACGGCATGCCGGAGTTCGCGACGGCGTACGCCAGCGAATATTCCGTCGTGCCGTAGCTTTCGTAGATCAGCGTCTGATCCCAGCGAGCCATGTACGGCGCCATGAACCGCGGCCGATGCTCGGGGCGCGTCATGGCGAAGCGGTACTCGAGCTCGTGCCACGTCTCGCCGTCGTCGCTGATCTCGATGATCGCGACGTTGCGCACCGGCGCCATGCTCCGCGGCGGAAACACGCCGAACGAATGCAGGAGCCGGAGCGGTTCGATGACCCGGAGGAGCGCGACCGGAGCCGCGAGAAAACCCGGGCGGACGCCGAGCCACAGCGGCCAGCGCGGCCAGCTCTGACTCACGTACGAGTTGAAGGGAAAATAGAGGAGCGCGCCGAGCGTGTGGAGCCCGACGAACAGGTTCGTGAAGAGCGGTCCGCGTGGATCGAAGAACGTCGTGATCGCGAGCGACGACGCCGTGTGTACGTCGAGCAAGGGCACGACGAGCGCGAGCACGATCCAGTTGAAGTACCCGAAGTTGCCGCTCAGGTTGATGACGACCATCAAGCCCGCGACGCCGGCGCCGCCGACGAGACCGATCCAGTTCGGGACGAGCGTGAGCGCCGCGCCGGGGATCTCGACGGCGAAGAGCGAGAGCAAACCGAGCTTGAGGGCCCAGAGCGGGAGCTTCTGTCCGAACCACGCCACCACCGTCGGGAGCGGCTGGTTGATCAGGAACCCTTTGAGGTACCCCGTGTCCTGGCTGGTGGTTCCGATGAACTTGAATTTTCCGAATCCGAACACCACGCGAAAGAGCAATATGCGAAAGGCCCACGCGATCGCCGGCGCGGGCGCTTGGGTCGCGGCGAGCGCCGGCAAGGGGAGCGTGGCCGGCAGAAACACCCCGAAGGCGGCCATTTCGAAGAAGACGCATTCCCACGGGAAGCTCAGCCGAAGCGCGACGTCGAGCGACAAGAAAACGACGTAGCCGACCAGGATGCCCGGGAACGACGCGCGACCGCCGTAGATGACGGCCACGCCCGACAGCGCGCCGAGCGCGACGAGCGCGCGGAGCGCGCGATCGCCGTGCGAAATCCAGAGGACCGACGGAAAATACAGAAACCGGCGAATGCCGGGGAAGTCGCGCCGCATCGCGGCGAGCTTGAGCCGCACCGGCATGACCCCCACGTCGCCGACCAACGCCGTGATCTGGCCGAACATCGACGCGAAAGCGACGACGTAAATGACGCCGACGAGACGCGTGAAGATGCCCCAGACGAGCTCGGGTTCGGGAAGAGCCGTCAGCACTCCGCTTCCGTCTGGCGGCGCTCGAGTCCGCGCTCAGGTCGAAAGGTCGTCGTCGAAGAAGAGCGGCTCACGATTTTGAAGGAACGAATCGATCTTCTGTTGGGATTCCGTCGCGAGCTCGATGAAACGCAGCCCCATGCCGGGCGGCGTGTCGCTCGTTTCGGAGTATTGCCGGATCCATCGCACCTCGCCGACGCCGTGCAGGGTCTCGTCCGAGTCGCCGAGACGGAGCGAAAACTCGAGCTGCTCGCCGATCTTCCGGAGCTTGTGCGTGGCGATGAAGATGCCGGACACCGACAGGTTTTCGACGAACCCCGCGTAGAAATTGTGGTCGCTCTCCAGCGTGATGTCGGCCTCGACGGAGAAGCGATGGTGCCGGCGCCGGTTGTCCGAAAGAGCTTCCTCTTCGGCAACGGTTTTCCGCTCCTCACTCATCGATGAACTCCCACGAGATATTCGCCGAAGCAGTCCCGAGAGGGAAGCGAAACGACGGAGGCCGAATAAACCCGCGCGTTAGGGCCGTTGCATGAAGAACACACCATCCGACACCACCCGGACGCCGCTGTCGGCCGCCCCCGCCGCGAGCACCAGCGTGCCTGAAAATGTTCCGGTGACTGCGGAGTCGGACGCTGCTCCGTATTTCGTCACGTCGATCGTGCACGTCGCGCCGGAGAGCGACGGGTCGAGATACGAGCACTCCCATTTCGCGCCGTGCGGGGTCGAATACGTGATCGACACCGTGGCCGGCGGGGGAGGGAACGTGAGCGCCGCCGGCGAGCATCCGGGAAACACCAACACGAGCGATGCTCCGTCGGCGAGCGTCAACGTCGCGTGGTTCAGCGCGCCGTCCCAGAGGATCTGACCCCCGCCACTCACCGACTCGCCGTCGAGCACGAAGCTCATCGTGCCCGAGTTGACCGCGATGCCCGGAGACCGATTCTTGGTGCAATCGATGGCGCCATCGAGAAGCGCGGAGGCGCCTCCGCTGCTCGCGACGCTGCCCCCGGAGCTCGCCGCCGTTCCACCGGCGCCGCCCGCCGAGGCCTCTTCCGCCGAGCTCCTTCCGCCGGTCACCCCGGCGTCGGACACGTGGGGCGGCGTCCCGTTCGAACCGCAGCCGGCGAGGGCGAGCCACGACACGCCGAGCCCGACGCTGACAGCGCATCGACGAAAACCGCGCATCATCTCGCAGACTACAACGAGCCCCGGCAGCGACCGCTCCGCGAATCGATTGACGAGACACGGGGACGTCGCTACAAAAGCAAAGCCTATCGGAATAATAGGGTATGCTCAATTGGTTGAATTTACAGCAAATTCAGCGCTGCCGGGTCGGCTGCGTGGGGCTTTTAGGCTCCGCGAGCGGCGGACGGACGAGACCCTCGCATGATCACCATGAAGACCAAGTACGCGCTGAAGGCGCTCGCGTACTTGGCGAATGCGCCGCCCGACGAACCCGTCCTCATCGCCGAGATCGCGGAGAAGGAGGACATTCCGCGAAAGTTCCTGGAGCTGATCCTCGCCGAGTTGAAGCAGCACGGGTTCGTGCAGTCGCGGAAGGGTCGCAGCGGGGGCTATTTTCTCGCCACCTCTCCCGACAAGATTGCGCTCGCCGGCGTCCTGCGCGTCCTCGACGGTCCGATCGCGCCGGTGCCGTGCTTGAGTCGCACCAATTACCGCCATTGCGACGGATGTCGCGACGAAGCGACGTGTGGCGTGCGCCTAGTGTTGCAGGACCTGTACGAAGCGTCGGTGAAAATCCTCGAGAGCACCACGCTCGCCGATCTGGTCGAGCGCGTGGATCGCGCGACGAAAGAGGGGCCGCCTGTACTCCGTTACTTCATCTGAGCGCGCTCGCGCTCTCGAAAGGCCTCTCTTCGTCATGATTCGCTTCCTCTTCGGTCCGGTCGGGTTGTTGCTCGCTCTCGTGACACTCGCCGGTTGCGGAAAACACGAAAGCGAGGCTGCCGGTGCGACCGGCGGCCCTGCCGCCAACGCGACGGCGACGTTGCTCAACGTCTCGTACGATCCCACCCGTGAGCTGTACGCCGAGTACAACACGGCGTTCGCCGCCTATTACAAGGCAAAGACCGGCGTCACCGTGACCGTCAAGCAATCGCACGGCGGCTCGGGCAAGCAAGCGCGAGCGATCATCGACGGTCTCGAAGCCGACGTCGCGACGCTCGGGCTCGCGTACGACGTGAGCGCGCTCGGGCAAAGAGCGAAGCTCATCCCCGAGAACTGGCAATCGCGGCTCCCGAACAACAGCGCGCCCTACACGTCGACGATCGTGCTCCTGGTGCGCAAGGGGAACCCGAAGAACATCAAAGACTGGGACGACCTGATTCGCCCCGACGTGAAGGTCATCACGCCGAACCCGAAAATGTCCGGCGGTGCGCGCTGGAACTATCTCGCGGCGTGGGGCTACGCGTTGAAGAAGAACGGCAACGACGACGCGAAGGCGAAGGAGTTCGTCGCGAAGGTCTACAAGAACGTCCCGGTGCTCGACTCCGGCGCGCGCGGCGCGACCACGACGTTCGTCGAGCGCGGCATCGGTGACGTGCTGATCGCCTGGGAAAACGAGGCGCTGCTCGCCGTGAAGGAGCTCGGCGCCGACAAGTTCACCGTCGTGATGCCGTCGGTGACGATTCTCGCCGAACCGCCGGTGACCCTCGTCGACAAGTACGTCGACAAACACGGCACGCGCGCGGTCGCCGAAGAGTACCTGAAGTATCTCTACAGCCCCGAGGGCCAGGAAATCGCCGCCAAGCACCATTACCGCCCGCGCGATCCCGACGTCGCCAAACGCCACGAAGCGGACTTTCCCGCGGTGCCGCTGTTCACGGTCGACGAGATGTTCGGCGGGTGGGACAAGGCTCAAAAACGACATTTCGACGACCACGGCGTGTTCGACGAAATTTACGCTCCCGAGTAGGCGGCTATGTTCCTTCGACGACGCGGTGTTCTGCCGGGCTTCGGCCTGAGCCTCGGGTACACCGTGTTCTATCTCGGTTTCATCGTGCTCTTGCCGCTCGGCGCCCTCGTCTTGAAGGCGAGCTCGGTCGGGTTCGTCGATCTGTTTCGCTCGGCGACCGAGACGCGCGCGCTGTCGGCGTACTGGCTGAGTCTGTACGCGTCGTTGATCGGGGCGTCGTTGAACGGTGTCTTCGGGCTTCTGCTCGCCTGGGTGCTCGTGCGCTACGAATTTCCCGGTAAATCCATCGTCGACGCGCTCGTCGATCTGCCGTTTGCCCTGCCGACCGCCGTCGCAGGCATCGCGCTCACGACGGTCTACGCCGAGAACGGCGTGCTCGGGTCGATCCTCGGCCGCGTCGGCGTACGCGCCGCGTTCACGCCGCTCGGTATCATCATCGCGCTCACCTTCGTCGGCATTCCGTTCGTGGTGCGGACGGTTCAACCCGTCCTCGAAGGCCTCGACGACGACGTGGAAGAAGCCGCGGCGATCCTCGGCGCGACGCGGTTTCAGACCTTCGTCCGGGTGATTTTTCCGGCGCTGCTTCCGTCGCTCCTCACCGGGTTCGCGCTGGCTCTGGCGCGCGCTCTCGGCGAGTACGGCTCGGTAGTCTTCATTTCGGGGAACATGCCGCGGAAAACCGAGATCGCGCCGGTGCTCATCGTGACGAAGCTCGAGCAGTACGACTATGCCGGCGCGACGGCGATCGCGTCGGTGATGCTGGGGGCGTCGTTCTTGCTGCTTCTGCTCGTGAACCTACTCTCTCGCTGGGCGAGGAGGGCCGAGACGTGAGCGGCGTCGCCGGCACGTTCGGAAGAGCCGCCGAGCGCCGCCACCGCGTGCGCGAGGGCGGTTTGCTTCGCGGCGCGCTCATTGCCGGCGCGCTCTCATTTTTGGGGATTTTCCTCATCGCGCCGCTGGTGACCGTGTTCGCGTCCGCGTTTTCGAAGGGGTTCGGGACGTATCTGACGGCGTTGTCGGATCCGGAGACGCTCTCGGCGATCGAGCTCACCTTGCTCGCCGCCGGGATCGCGGTGCCCCTCAATCTCGTCTTCGGCGTGGCCGCGGCGTGGCTCTTCGCGAAGTACGAATTCCCCGGCAAAAATATCCTGCTCACCTTGGTCGACCTGCCGTTCAGCGTCTCGCCGGTCATCGCGGGGCTGGTGTTCGTGCTCCTGTTCGGCGCCCAAGGCTGGCTCGGTCCGTGGCTTTCCGACCACGATATTCGCATCATTTTCGCGGTCCCCGGAATCGTGCTCGCGACGATCTTCGTCACGTTCCCCATGGTCGCCCGCGAGGTGCTCGCGGTCATGCAATCGCAAGGGAACGACGAAGAAGAAGCCGCGCTCACGCTCGGCGCGAGCGGCTGGCAGATCCTCTTTCGCGTGACCCTGAAGAAGGTGCGTTGGGGGCTTCTCTACGGCGTCATCCTCTGCAATGCGCGCGCGATGGGCGAATTCGGGGCCGTATCGGTCGTTTCGGGGCATATTCGCGGCGAAACCAACACGATGCCGCTCCACGTCGAGATCCTCTACAACGAGTACCACTTCGTCGCCGCGTTCGCGGTCGCGTCCTTGCTCGCCCTGCTTGCGCTCGTCACCTTGTTGATCAAGAAGGTCGCAGAATGGGCGGCGCGCTCTCGTGCCGACGCGCTCGATCGCGCGCCGGCGCTCGAAGCGACGCTTTCCGAACCGGTGGGGAGCACCCCGTCGTGACCGTCTCGGTCGACGATTTGACGAAACGGTTCGGTCCGCGCGACGGCGCGGCCGCCGTAGAGGGCGCGTCGTTTTCGGCGCGCGAGGGCGAAATCACGACGCTCCTCGGGCCTTCGGGGTCGGGCAAGTCGACCTTGCTCCGGCTCATCGCCGGCCTCGAAGAACCGGATTCCGGCAAGGTGCTGATCGCCGGCAAAGACGTGACCCGCGTGTCGCCCGGGAAGCGCAACGTCGGTTTCGTGTTCCAGAGCTACGCGCTCTTTCGCCATCTGTCGGTGTTCGAAAACGTCGCGTTCGGCATGCGGGTCCGCCGTCGTCCCGAACCGGAGGTCAGAGCCCGCGTCGAAGAGTTGCTGAAGCTCGTGCAGCTCTCGGGGACGAGCGCCCGCTTTCCGTCGCAGCTCTCGGGCGGACAACGGCAACGCATCGCGCTCGCCCGGGCGCTGGCCACCGATCCGGCGGTGCTGCTCCTCGACGAACCGTTCGGCGCGCTCGACGCCAGGGTCCGCGTCGAGCTCCGGCAGTGGCTCCTCGAGTTCCAGAAAAAAACCAAGGTGACCACGGTTCTCGTCACGCACGATCAAGAAGAGGCGTTCGAGCTGTCGGAGCACGTCGTGCTTCTTTCCGAAGGAAAAGTCGTCCAGACCGGCACGCCGCACGACCTTTACGATCGGCCGAAGACGCCGTTCGTCGCGTCGTTTCTCGGCGGCGCGAACGTGCTCCGCGGCTCGGTCCGCTTCGGGATGGCCGAGGTCGGGTCGATGTCCGTCGAAGCGCCGGCGGGAACCGCGGAGGGCGCGTCGGTGCACGCTTTCGTCCGGCCTCACGACATTCGCCTGGTCAAAGCCGAGCCCGAAGAAGATTCGGTTTCCGTCGCCCGAGTCGAGCGTCTGACGCGCATCGGCGCGCAGGTGAAGGTGTCCCTCGAGCTCGCCGACGGAGAACCGATGACCGTGCAGATGTCGAAAGTCGAAGTCGACTCGATCGGCATCGAAGCCGGAGATCGCGTGCTCGTCGATCTGCGCGAAGCCAAGGTGTTCGTCGAGGACTATTCGATATGATTTTCCCGAGCGTCGCGCACACCTTCGGCCGCACGCCCGTCGTCGGCCTCGAGCGGATCGGCAAAGGCCTCCCCGGACGGATCGTCGTCAAGCTCGAGTCGCGAAACCCGTGTGGCAGCGTCAAAGATCGCATCGGCGTTGCGCTCGTCGAAGACGCGGAGCGGCGCGGCGTGCTCGGTCCCGGTGCGACCATCGTCGAAAGCACGAGCGGCAACACCGGCATCGCGCTCGCGTTCGTCGCGGCCGCCAAAGGCTACCGGCTCATCCTCACCATGCCCGAGCGCATGTCGGAAGAGCGCATCGTGCTGCTGCGTTACCTCGGTGCGGACGTCGTGCTCACGCCGGGGTCGCTCATGCGCTCCGCCGTCGTGCGCGCCAACGAGCTCGAACAGCAAATCAAAGGCGCGATCCAGCTCCGCCAGTTCGAAAATCCGGCGAACCCCGACGTGCACCGTCGCACCACGGCGCTCGAAATCTGGGAAGACACCCAGGGCGAGGTGGACGCGTTCGTCTGCGGCGTCGGCACCGGCGGCACCATCACCGGCGTCGGCGAGGTCCTGAAAGCGAGAAAGTCGTCGGTGCGCATCGTCGCGGTGGAGCCAGAAAACGCCGCCGTGCTCTCCGGCGGGAAACCCCGGCACCACCTCATTCAGGGCATCGGCGCGGGGTTCATTCCGCCGATCCTGAACCGGGCGATCATCGACGAGGTCGTCGCCGTTCGCGAGGACGAGGCTCTCGACCAAGCGCGGAAGCTCGCCCGCGAAGAGGGCATTTTAGCCGGCATTTCGTCGGGGGCGACGCTCGCGGCCGCCCTGAAAATCGCCGCGCGCCCCGACATGGAAGGCAAGCTCGTCGTCGCCGTCGTGCACGACACCGGCGAGCGCTACGTGCACTCGCCCCTCATGAGCGAGCTCGTGAGCGACCTCGTGAAGCGCGCGCAAACGTAGGTTTTCCTGGCACACGCCGGCAAAACGCGTTCAAAATGCCCGCGGTGGAACGAACAGGGGTCCGAGGCTCGAGTCGCTCGATTGCATTTGCCGTCCTGGTCGCGGCGCTCGGCTACTTCGTCGACATCTACGATCTGATCCTCTTCCTGATCGTGCGCGTGAAGAGCCTGCGCGGGATCGGGATCCCGAAAGAGCAGATCCTCGACAAGGGCGTCCTCCTCTTGAACATGCAGATGATCGGCATGCTCGCGGGCGGCATCCTCTGGGGCGTGCTCGGCGACAAGCGCGGCCGGGTCTCGGTGTTGTTCGGCTCGATCTTCCTCTACTCGGTCGCGAACATCGCGAACGGCTTCGTGCACGGCATCGCCGACTACGCCGTGCTGCGTCTCCTCGCCGGGATCGGCCTGGCCGGCGAGCTCGGCGCCGGCGTCACGTTGGTGAGCGAGATCATGAGCCGTGAGCGACGCGGCTGGGGCACGACGGTGATCGCCGCGATCGGATTGTTGGGGGCAGTCGTGGCGTCGCTCGTCGGCGCGGAGTTCGACTGGCGCGTCGCCTATTTCGTCGGCGGCGGACTCGGGCTCGGTCTTTTGTTGCTTCGCGTCGGGCTCTACGAGTCCGGCATGTTCGAGGGCGTGAAGCAACAGGACGTCGAACGCGGCAACTTCTTCCGGCTCTTTTCCCACGGGCCCTCCTTGCGCCGGTATCTGAGCATCATCCTCGTCGGAATGCCGATCTGGTTCACGTTGAGCATCCTGGTCGGGCTGTCGCCGGAAATGGCGAAGGCGATGGGCATGACCGCGGCCGTGGATCCGGGGCGTGCGGTATTGTTTTTCTACATCGGTGCGTCGTCCGGAGACTTGGGAAGCGGACTTTTGAGCCAGATGCTCCGGAGTCGAAAGAAGGTGCTCGCGCTCTTCTTGTTCCTGACGGCGAGCGGCATCGTCGTGTATTTCACCTGGGGTCGTTCGTCGCTCACCGCGCTCTATGCGTGCTGCGGTGCGCTCGGCGCAGCGACCGGTTACTGGGCCGTGTTCGTGACCGTGGCGTCCGAGCAGTTCGGCACGAATCTGCGCGCGACCGCGACGACGACCGTGCCGAATTTCGTGCGCGGCGCGGTCGTCCCGATGACGTTCGTCTTTCAGTCCCTCAAGGGGCCGCTCGGCGCCGTGGGCAGCGCGGCAGTGGTCGCCGCGACGACACTCGTCGTCGCGGCCATCGCGCTGTTCGGCCTCGACGAGACGTTCGGGCGCGATCTGGATTTCGTCGAAGCCGACGCGCCGGCTCCGGCCACGGCAGGCGAAGTCCTCTGACTGGGTTTCAATCGAGCGGCTCGGGTCGTCCGAGCAAATAGCCCTGCATGAGGTCGCAGCCGAGCTCGATGAGGATGTCGCGCTCGCCCTCGGTCTCGATGCCTTCGGCGACGATGATGAGATCCATGTCGCGGCAGAGCCGGGTCATGGCCAAGACCAGCTTTTGACGAATCGGATCGCCGTCGATGCCGTGGACGAGGCTGATGTCGAGCTTCACGATTTCGGGGACGAGCTGCGCAAAGCTCGTGAGGCCGGCGTAACCGGCGCCGAGATCGTCGATCGCGATCCGGAACCCTTTCTTGCGGAGCCGATCGACCTTGCTCGGCACATCGCGGATCTGATCGAGCGCGGCGCGCTCGGTGATCTCGAGCACGACGCGATGCGCATGCGCGAGGAGCGGCGAGGTGAGCGTATAGAGCTCCTCGTCGGCGAGATCCTTCGTGTGCAGGTTCACGAACGCCGTGAGCTCCGGACGCCGATCGAGGAGCTCCGCGACCTTCGCCCGAATCGCGCGTCCGAGGTCGTTCAGTTTACCGAGCCGCTCGGCCGCCGCGATGAGCGCTCCGGGGCTCGGCAACGTCGGTTCCTGACAGCGGAGCAACGCCTCGTACCCGAAGAGAGCGCCCGCGGGCGTGAAGATGGGCTGATACGCCATCCACAACGTCGCGAGCGCATTCTCGAACCCGAGCTCGAGACTCGGACGATCGCTGAGACGCATCTCCGGCGTGGCGACGCGCTCGACCATTTCGCGCTTCACCCGCGCGAGCTCGTGGAGCCGCACGGCGCGACGCACCGCTTCTTCGAGCACCGTGGGTCCGACCGGTTTCACGAGATAGCGGAGCGCGCCGTATTCCACCGCGCGGATCGCCGTCTCGAGCGACGGCGTGGCCGTGACGAGAATGACGGGCACGTCGGTGTCGCGCTCCCGGACCTTGCGAAGCAATTGAATACCGTCCATGCCCGGCATCGCGATGTCGCTGACGACCGCGTCGTATCGCGTCTTCGAGAGGAGCACCGTCGCTGCAGCGCCGTCAGGCGCGGGGTCGATGCGGAATCCCGCCTTCGTGAGCAATCGCGTGTACGCCCGCAAGAGCTCCGCGTCGTCGTCGACGATCAGGATGCGTGGCCCGGGAATTTCTGCGCCGCTGCCCGCCATCCCCACAACTTATTCCGGGCGACCTCGCCGATCCAACATGAAGAACCGGGTCTTTCGACCCCAGGTCGCGCCGAAGACCGACGGCGTTGGCTTCTGCCGAGTCGCCCGTCCTCGAGTCCGGGTTATGCTGACCCGCGTTCGAAACGACAAAAGCCCGAAGAAGGGGGCGCGAGGCGCCGATGATTCAGAACCGAGAAGCAATTCGAGTCCTCATGGTCGAGGATTGCGTCGAGGACGTGACGCTCGCCGAGCGCGAACTTCGCCGGGCGGGCTACGAACCCATCACCACGCGCGTGGACGACCGCGACGGCCTCGTGAAGCGCCTCGGCGAGGAATCCTGGGATCTGGTGCTTTCGGACTTTCGGATGCCGTCGTTCACGGGAACCGAGGCGCTCCAGGAGGTTCGGCGCGCCCGCCTGGACGTCCCGTTCATCATCGTTTCCGGGAGCATCGGCGAAGAGGTGGCCGTCGAGGCGATGAAGGCCGGCGCCCAGGACTATTTCCGCAAGGACAACCTGAAGCGCCTCGGCGAGGCGGTCCGGCGCGAGCTCGCCGATGCGGGCGTTCGGCGCGAGCACGCGCGCGCGCTCGAGGCGCTACAGCACGCCGAGGAACGCTACCGGCTCATCGTCGAGAACGTCCAGGACCACGCCATCTTCATGCTCGACGAAGACGGGCGCGTCGCGAGCTGGAACGGCGGCGCGGCGCGGATCACCGGCTACACCGAAGCCGAAGTAGTCGGGCAGCACTACGCCTTGTTCTTCCAGGTTGGCGATCGTGCGGAGGGGAAACCGAACGACGAGCTCGGACGGGCCCGCGACCACGGCGTTTCGGAAGACGAAGACTGGCGCGTGACGAAGGACGGCGGCCGGTTCTGGGCGAGCTGCAGCGTCAACACCATCAACGACGGCAAGCGCCTTCGCGGTTATTCCGTCGTGTTTCGAGACAGCACCAAGCGAAAGGAGCTCCTCGATGATCTGCGGCTTGCGGTTCAAGCGCGCGACGAGTTCTTGTCGATCGCGTCGCACGAGCTGAAGACGCCGCTCGCGTCCATCGTGCTTCAGGTCGGCGCGTTACAGCGATTCATCGACGGCAAAGCCGAGGTGATTCCGGTTCCGACGCTCGAGCCCAAGGTGAAAGTGCTCTCGCGACAGATCGATCGACTGATCCTGCTCGTGGACAATCTGCTCGACGTCACGTTGATCACGTCGGGGCGCCTCTTGCTGTCACGTTCGCGCACCGATTTTCGCGAGGCCGTCAAAGCCGTCCTGGTTCGGCTCGGTGAATCCGTCGAGCGTTCGGGCTCCGAGGTCGCCCTGCACGCCGATCTTCCGGTGATCGGCTCCTGGGATCCGCTGCGCCTCGAGACCGTCGTCGTGAACCTCCTCTCGAACGCGTTGAAATACGGGCGAGGCCGCCCGATCAAAGTCGAGTTGGCGGCATTCGACGGCGTCGCGCGGCTCGTCGTCGCCGACGAGGGCATCGGTATCCTACCTACGGAACAAGATCGGATCTTCGGGCGCTTCGAGCGAGCCGTACCTGCGCAACACTATGGCGGATTCGGCATCGGGCTCTGGGTGGTGCGGCAGATCGTCGACGCGCACGACGGGACCATCCGCGTGACGAGCGAAGAGGGACGCGGGTCCGAGTTCGTCGTCGAGATCCCGCTCGGGCTTCCGCCGCTAAGGGCGACCGACTCCAAGATTTGAGCGCTGTTCCTCGGGGGCGGCCCGGGCAATACTCGAGGGATTGTCTTCCATCGGACGGAAGGAACATCCATGAAGCGTCTCTATTTGCCGATTCGTGCGATTCGGACCCGCGCCCTTCCTCTGTTCGCGATCGCCGCGGCTCTCGGGTGCTCCAGCGACAAGACCGACGGCGCGAGCGCCGGCGCTGCGTCGAGTGAAGGCGGCGCCTCGTCGAGCGGTGGCGCGGCGAGCGGCGGAACTCAGGGTAACGGAGGGACGTCGAGCGGCGACGGCGCGAGCGCCGGCGCGTCGAACGGCGGAAGTTCGGCGAGCACCGGCGGCGGTTCGAGCGGCGGCAGTTCGTCCGGTGCGGGGGGTGCGACGGGCGCCGGCGGCAGCACGACCGTCAGCATGGGCACGCCGAGCGCGAAGGCGCTCGCTGCGAAGCTCGGCCGTTCGCACTTTCTGATCGGAATGGGGAACGACCTCAACAACGACCACGACATGGACGGCGCTTACACGCTCGGCACGACGCTCGACGTGCACTACGCCTACCTGACCGGTCTCAGCAACATGAACAACACGGGCTGGCCCGATTGGAACACCGACGGCTCGTTCGTGAACCTGCTCACCGATTCGGCGAAGAGCCACGGCGTCGTCCCGATGTTCACCACCTACGGCATGGCCGCCGACGGTGAAAACAACCTGAGCGTGCTCACCGACGACACGTACATGGGCGACTACTGGGACACGCAGAAGCTCATGTTCCAGCGACTCGCGATGTTCGACGGGCCGGCGATGGTCAACTTCGAACCGGATTTTTGGGGGTTCACCGAGCAAGCGGCGCCGAACGGCGATCCGTCGAAGCTCCCCGTGCACGTGACGGCGCACGCGCCGGATTGCGCGAGCCTCACCGACGACCTCGTCGGGCTCGGCAAATGCCTGGTGCTCCTCGCGCGAAAGTACGCGCCGAAAGTCGTGGTCGGCTTTCACGCGTCCGCGTGGGCGAACGGCGATCCGACGAAGATAGCGAGCTTTCTCGTGGCGATCGGCGCGGGCGACGCCGACTTCATGACGACCGACACGTTGGATCGCGACGCGGGCTGCTACGAAGCCGGCACCGATCCGAATTGTCAGCGCGGCGGCAGCGGTTACTACTGGAGCGACACCGACTTCCAGAACCACCTCACCTGGGTGAAGGCGATGACCGACGGCGTGAATCGCCCGATGCTCTGGTGGCAAACGCCGTTCGGGGTGCCGAGCGACACGCCCGGGGGCACGAAGGGGCGCTACCGAGACAATCGCGTGCAATACATCTTCAGCCACGTGAACGACTTCATCGCGGCCGGCGGCGTCGGCGCGGTGTTCGGCACGGGCGCGGGCAATCAGACCTACATCGATTCGGACGGCGACCAGTTCAAGAACGCGGTGAGCGCTTACTTCGCAGCGCCGGTCGCGCTGCAATAACGCGTTCGCGGAACGACGACGAAGCGAGCGTCGCTCAGGGAGCCTTGGCGTCGGCCGCGTCGCCCGCCTTGGCGAGGACGAACGACTCGTGCGTGGTGTAGCGCGAGCCTTCGAGCACGATCTGCGCCCCGGTGCGAGTCGTCGAATTGACGATGATCGGCGCGAGCAGATTGACGGTCGCGGGCTTGCCGGGTGGCGCGGAGAGCACGGCCATCACGGCGAGGTCGTCGGAGTTCTCGCCGAGACCGGCGCGTTCCGCGGTCTCTTTCAAGGGGACGTCGGGGTAGCCGAGCCCGAGGCCGTGCGCGGAGACGACCGGCAGCGCGAAGGCGCCGTTCTTCACCGAATGCAGCCACGCCACGACGTTCGACCCGGTGTGTGGAATGAGAGCGAACTCCGTTTCGCCGGAGAAGCCGATGAGGCCCGACGGAAAGCGGATGACGTCGTTCGAGCCGAGCTCGATGGTGCCGAAGCGATCACTTTTGATTTTCATGGCCGAATCCTTCGTGTGCATCGAGTGAGCTTGTTGCAAAACCGGGTCCATCGTGGTCATCGGCCGGCCTTTTTGGGACCGCGACCGACGAGAACGGGTTTCTTGGATTGAACCTTGGCGCCTTCGAGGACGGCGCGCAAAAGATGCACCGCTTCGGCGTGGAGCTGACACGACCGCGATTCGGTGACGCCGAGCACTTCGCCGATCTCGCGGAAGCTACAGTCTTCCTGGTAGTAGAGGCCGAGAACGAGCTTGAGCCGCTCGGGCAGATTCTCGATGGCCTCCGACAGCGCCGAGACGATCTCGTTGCGCGACGCGGTCGCTTCCGGCGACGGGTGCGCGCCGTCGATGTCCTCGATGTGAGTCAACTCGAGCCGCACCAGGCCCGCTTCGGCGATGTTGCCGAGCAATCCCTGGTACTCGGCCAAGGTGACGCCGAGTTCGTTCGCGATTTCGTCTTCTTCCGGCAAGCGACCGAGCCGCGCAGAGAGATCGCGCGCGGCGTCGGTGATGCGACGGGAAGCGCCGCGGAGTTTTCGCGAGAGCGGGTCGAGCGAACGCAGATAGTCGAGGATCGCGCCGCGGATGCGGTACGAGGCGTACGCCTCGAAGTGGCTGTCGTCCATCGACTCGGCTCTGCGAGTCATGGCTTCGGCCATGCCGACCCAACCCGCCGAGATGACGTCGTCCATGCTCACGCTCGGGGGGAGCCCGCGCGCGATGCGCATCGCGATGCGGCGGACGAGCGGCAAATACCTTTCGTACGCTTCTCGTCGTGCTGCGTTGGGGGGCGTCGGTTCGATCATGGTGTTACCCAAAGGTTGAGTTTCGGTCACGGCTCGTTCGGCAGAGCAGCCTCGAGGAACGCATCCAGCGTCGCCTCGCGGATGTCCTCGGGAACGCACGGGCCGTTGCAGAGGAACGTGACGGCGAGATTCTTCGCGAGCGCGGCGTGAAGGACGCCACCGGCGGAACCCGCTTCATCGAGCTTCGTGACCACCAGACCGGTCGGGCCAGGCGCGCCGTATTGCGTGACGATGCGTTCGACGTCGTTGGCGCGGAGCCAAGCCGGCAGTACGAGCAGCACGTGGATCTCGCGATTTTCGACGCCCGAGATGCACTCCGGCAAGATCCATTCGCCCGACGAATTCGAGCGCCCCGTCGTATCGACGAGTAGAAAGTCGGAGCGGCTCGCGCGCGCCGCGGCGTGAAAGCCGTCCTTGTCTTCGACGACCTGGAGCGGGAGCCCCATGAGCGACGCGTAGCGCTGCCACTGTTCGACCGCGCCGACGCGGAAGGTGTCGAGCGTGATCACGCTCGCCGTCTGGCCGAGCTCGAGCCGAGCGCGCGCCGCGATCTTCGCGAGCGTCGTGGTCTTGCCGACGCCCGTCGGACCGACGCACACGATGAGCTTCTTTCCCGGCCGGCGCATGAGGGTCGGCTCGATGCGAAGGCGCTCTGCGATGCGGCTGAGCAACATCGCGCGGATCGACTCGGGGCTCTTCTTTTTGCCGCGCGCGAGCCCGCTCGCGAGCTCCTTCGCGAGGCGACCTTCGATGCCCGCGGCGTGGAGCATGTTGAGCGCACGGTCGCGAGGCGGGCGAGCCGCGTTCAGCTCTTCGAGCATCGAGCGCAAGAGGCCGAGCTCGCGCTCCAGATGCGAAGCGTCCATACCGAGGCTCACCGGGGGCTTCTTCGGCTCCATTCTCGGCGCGGGGTGCTGTCGGGGCAGCGCGCGCGTCGCGCCGCCCGCTGGGGCGGGCGAGGTCATGGCGCCCGGATCGAACCGCGCCGCGTTCACGAACGGACGTCGAGGTTCGCCCGGGGGCTTCGCCGTCACCTCGACCATGGTCCGGCTCAGCAAGCCGTTCTGGCCGTTCGTGACCTGACGCGTGGACTCGATGATCGCGTTTGGTCCGAGTGTCGCGCGAACCTGCGACAGCGCCTCTTGAACGTTCGTTCCACGAAAAGTCTGATGCTGCACCAACGTACCTCCGGCTATGCCGCGCCTTCAGCGGGCACCAACGTCACGGTTTCGAAAGGACGGATCTGCGCGTCGGGTTCGATCTCTCGGAACGAGAGAACGGCCAGGTTCGCGCAGCGCCGTTCCGCAAAGGCTCTCAAGTAGCGACGAACGTCGGGGCTCGTCACCACGCACGGGGCGCGTCCGCTCGACTGCATGCGCCGCACCGACGCTTCGAGGGACAGCCCGAGTTTCCGCGCCGCCTCGGGGTCGAGGGCGCCGCCGGTTCCCGTCGCGATCTCGCGGAGGGAACGGCGGAACATGTCTTCCACCGGGGGCGACAGCACCAGCGCCGACAAGATGCCGTCGGGTCCGGTGAACGCCGCGGTGATCTGCCGCGAGAGGCGCTGGCGCAGATGCTCGGTGAGCTGCTCGGGGTCGCGCGTCTGGGGCGCGAGCTCCACCATCGTCTCGAGGATGGTCCGAAGGTCGCGGATCGAGATCGATTCGCGGAGCAAGTTGCGCAAGACCTTCATGACATCGGAGAAGGGGAGCAAGTTCGGTACCAGGTCATCGACGAGCTTCGGCGTGGTCCGTCCGAACACCTCGAAGAGGTGCTGCATCTCCGCGCGGCCGAGCAGATTGTGCGCGTGCGACCGGACGACCTCGGCGAGATGCGTCGCAATGATGGTCGGATGATCGACGACCGTGTATCCGAGGGCTTCCGCGAGGTCGCGGTCGCGGAACGGGATCCACCGCGCGGCGGTGCCGAACGCAGGATCGCGCGTCACTTCGCCGTCGATCGGGGGCGCGTTGCCTGACGCATCCATCGCGAGGAGTCGCCCCGCGCGCGTCAAACCTTTGGCGATCTCCGTTCCGAGGAGCACGAAGCGGTAAGCGCCGGCCGCGAGCTGCAGGTTGTCGCGGATATGAACCGGCGGCACCACGATGCCGAGGTCGAGCGCAATCTGCCGTCTCAGCGCCGCGATCTTGTCGACGAGGGTGCCCCCCACCTGCGGATCGACGGTCCGGACGAGCTCGTAACCCACCTCGAGCGACATCAGATCGAGCGGCAGGGCAGCGTCGATGTCCTCGCCGGGACCGGGTTTCATCGGTTCGGCTACGGCGGGCACCTCGGCGGTCTTCTCGACGGGCTTCGTGCGCACCGAGAACGCGAGCAAGCCCGCGATCGTGAGGAACGGAAACGCGGGAAGGCCCGGCAACAGCGCGAGCAGCGTCATGACGCCGGCAGTGGCGGCGACGGCGCGCCGACTGCCGAAGATTTGCCGCCGGAGGGCGCGGCCGAGCTGTTCACCGGTCGCCGAGCGCGTCACGACGACGCCGGCGGCGGTCGACACCAAGAGAGCGGGGATCTGCGACACCAGGGCGTCACCGACCGAGAGGATCGAGAACGTCTCGGCCGCGTCGCTCAGGCTCATGCCCGACGCGAGCCCGAGGAGCAGCCCGCCGAGCAAGTTGATGCCGGTGATGAGCAGGCCCGCAATCGCGTCGCCTTTCACGAACTTGCTCGCGCCGTCCATGGCGCCGAAAAAGTCCGCTTCGCGCTCCAGATTGCGCCGGCGTTCGCGGGCGATTTCGCCGGTAATCGCGCCGGCGTTCAGATCGGCGTCGATCGCCATCTGCTTGCCGGGCATGCCGTCGAGGGCGAATCGAGCCGCGACTTCCGCGACGCGGCCGGCGCCTTTCGTGATGACCACGAAGTTGATGACGACGAGGATCAAGAACACGACGAGGCCGACGACGACGTTGCCGCCGACGACGAAATTGCCGAACGCTTCGACGACTTCGCCGGCCGCGCCGTGGCCTTCGTGACCCTTCAACAAGATGAGCCGCGTCGTGGCCACGTTCAGGCTCAACCGGAGCAAGGTGGCGACGAGAATGACCGCAGGAAACACGCTGAATTCGAGCGCGTGCTCCATGAACAAGCCGATGAGGAACACTCCGACGGACGTCGCGATGCTGAACGCGAGCAAGAGGTCGACGAGCAACCGCGGCAGCGGCAGCACCATCATCAGCACGATGCCGATGATGCCGAGTGGTATGGCGAACTCCGACAACGGAGCCTTTGGCGTTTCAGCCGTTGCGGGGGTCGCCACGCTTCGCGTTTTGCGAGAACCGTGCCCGAATCTGTCTCGATTTTAGGGGGGTGATGCTCCTCGGCGTCCTGGGACGACCCTCGGAATCGCGCGGACTATCCCTGTTCGAGCGTCGTGCTCGCGATAACGGCTCGCGTCGCATTCATCGACGGCAATCGACAGCGCGGCGCCCTTGTCGGTCCGGTGTCAGCCGATTGACGGGGGAAGCGTCGATCACGCGCGGCGACCGCGGTTCTTCATGCGGTAGACGAACGCGAGCACTTCGGCGACCGCGACGTAAAGATCCGCGGGAATGACGCGACCGACTCGAACGCGATCGGCGAGCGCGCGGGCGAGGGGTTTGTTTTCGACGACCGGGACGCCGTTTTCGGCGGCGAGCTTTTTGATGTACTGCGCGACTTCGTCGAACCCTTTCGCGACGACCATCGGCGCGCCTTCACCCGGTCGATAACGGAGCGCGACCGAGACGTGCGTGGGGTTCGCGAGCACGACGTCCGCGGTCTTGATGGCTTTGGCGAGACCGCGACGCAAGAGCTCGCGCGCTTTTTGACGCTGGCGCATGCGAACGCGCGGATCGCCTTCCTGCGCGTGGTGCTCTTCCTTGATTTCCTGGCGCGACATCCGGATGCGTCGTTCGTGCTGGATATAGCTCTGGAAATAGTCGGCCGCGGCGAGCACCGCGAGCGCGAGCGTGGCGGAGAGCGCGAGATGCAGCACGGTGTCGCCCAGTTCGGCGATAGCGCTCGTGAGGCGCACGTTGGACAGCCGAACGAGCATGTTGAAATGCTCTTTCGTGAAGTGCCACGTCACGCCTCCGACGACGCCGACGCGCAAGAGCGACATCACGGTGCTGATGCCCGCCGACGTCGGCGAAAACAGCGATCCGAGCTTGGAAAACGGGTCGATTCGCTCCCACTTCGGGGCGACGAGCTCGATGTTCGGCGAGAAGCCCGCTTCCGCGAACCCGAACGCCATCCCCACGACTGCGGCGATGCCGGCGATGGGCAACGTCAAGATGATGAGCGTGTGGAGCGCTTCCTGGCCGAGCGAGAGGAGCCCGACGCCGCGCAGCACCGACGTGTCGCGAAAGCACCGTTCTGCGAAGTTTCTGGCCGTCCCGAGAAACGCGTCGCCGAAGCCGAAGAGCGCGACGAGGATCGCGCCGGTTGCCGCGACGGGCCCGGTGTCCTTGGCTTTGGGGAATTGCCCGTCTTCTTCGCGCGCCTTGCGCCGGCGTTCTGGGGTCGCCTCCTCTGTCCGATCGTCGGAGTCTTCACTCATGGCGGCTGTGCTCCGACGGAGAGCAGCACCGTTTCCATGCGCGACTCGGCGTGAGACGCCTCGACCTGGACGCTGCGCGCGAAATCAGGCGCGATCAGCACCAGCACCGTCGCGCCGACCGACAGCGTGACCGCGAACCCAATCGAAAAAATCTGCATCGTGGGCGCCGCGCGCGACACGAAAGCGAGTGCCGTTTGCGTCAGCAGCAGAACCGCGACGATCGGCAGCGCGATCCGGATCCCCGCGGTCATGCTTTCGGCAGCTGAGAACAGTAACGCCGGCGTGGCGCGCGCGGGATCCGCGACGCTTCCCGGCGGCAGCAAGCGAAAGCTCGCCAATAA
>DATBBD010000116.1:0-10372 GCA_036271175.1 Polyangiaceae bacterium
GCGGTCTTTGCGATCGAGCCCGCGGGTTTCCTGGTGAGCTCGCGCACTGTGAACATTCGGCTGATTCGATCTGTCCTTCAAGACTGATCAGGTCGTGGCGCCGAACGGGGACCCGCTCGGTACGTTGACGGCCGAGACCGCGCCGGATCCCGTTGTTCGATTCGTGGGTCGATCGAGCCTTGGTTTTTGGTTCCTGGTGCGGCGCGAGCTCGGGCAGAGGGTCGTCGCGGGCGTCCCCGGTGATCTTTCGGATCTTTCCAGCGGAACCCGAACGGGGGAGGGGCCCCGTTCGACGCTACGACCTCGCGGTCTCGGCAGACCAGATCGCGATCAACCAATGAAGCGCGTGTGAGATGACCGGCGAGGCCGGCGGGCGTCGGTCGCAGTCGGACGAGTCGCGCGACCTCGCATTCCGATCCCGAGAAATCCAGCCCCGTTCGACGCCACGACCTAATGGTCTTGGCAGACCAGATCACGATCAACCAATGAAGCGCGTGTGAGACTACCGGCGAGGCCGGCGGGGTCGCTCGAAGCGAAGTGAAAGCCGCGGAGGCTCACAAGTGATCTGCAATCACCCCTACGCGCCCCCGCCCGCCGGCCTTGCCGTCCAGGGATCCGGACTTATTTTGCCCTCAGCTTGAGCGCGCGCGCCTTGGCGCGTGCTGGTTTGCTCGAGCGCAGAGGTTTTAGCCATGCGAATGGATCGACTGACTACGAAGAGCCAGGAGGCGGTGCGGGCGGGCCTGGACCGCGCGGTGCGGGCGGGGAATCCGGAGCTCGTGCCGGAGCACGTGATCGTCGCGATTTTGGAGCAGCGCGACGGTGTCGGCGCGCCGCTCGTCGAGCGCGCGGGGGCCGCCGTGGGCGCCGTCCGGCGGGACCTGGAACAACGGCTCGAAGCGTTGCCCAAGGTGACCGGCGGCTCCGAGCCGAACATCGGGCGGCGCGCGACCCAGCTGTTTACGAAGGCCGAAGACGAAGCGAAGGCGTTGAAAGACGAGTTCGTCTCCGTCGAGCATTTCATTTTGGCGGCGGCGAAGTCGGACAAGGACGTCCAGGCAATCTTCGACCGCCACGGCATTTCTCACGACAAGCTGCTCCACGCGTTGACGCAGATCCGCGGTTCGCAGCGGGTGACCGACCAGGAGCCCGAGGGGAAGTTCCAGGCCCTCGAGAAGTACACGCGAGATCTCACGGAGCTCGCGCGCCGCGGGAAGATCGACCCGGTCATCGGGCGAGACGAGGAGATCCGGCGCGTGATGCAGGTGCTGAGCCGGCGCACGAAGAACAACCCGGTGCTCATCGGGGAACCGGGTGTCGGCAAGACGGCGATCGCCGAGGGGATCGCGCAGCGTATCGCCAATGGCGACGTTCCCGAGTCGTTGAAGGACAAGCGGCTGGTGTCGCTCGATCTGTCGGCGATGGTCGCCGGTTCGAAGTTCCGCGGCGAGTTCGAGGAGCGATTGAAGGCGGTGCTCAAGGAAGTGGAGGCCGCGGCGGGGGGCATCATCGTGTTCATCGACGAGCTGCACACCCTGGTGGGCGCGGGCGCGGCCGAGGGTGCGATGGACGCGGCGAACATGCTGAAGCCGGCGCTCGCTCGCGGTGAGCTCCGCGCCATCGGCGCGACGACCCTCGACGAATATCGAAAGCACATCGAAAAGGACGCGGCCCTCGAGCGGCGATTTCAGCCGGTCATCGTCGACCAGCCCACGGTGGAAGACACCATCGCGATTTTGCGCGGTTTGAAGGAGCGCTACGAGGTGCATCACGGGATCCGGATCCGCGACGCGGCGCTCGTCTCGGCGGCGACCCTGTCGAACCGGTACATCACCGAGCGGTTCTTGCCCGACAAGGCCATCGACCTCGTCGACGAAGCGGCGAGCAAGATCAAGATGGAGATCGACAGCATGCCGTTCGAGATCGACCAGCTCGAACGGCGACTGCTCCAGCTCCGGATCGAAGAGCAGGCGCTCAAGCGCGAGCACGACAAAGCGTCGAAGGCTCGCCTCGCCGATCTGCAGCACGAGGTCGGCGAACTGTCCGATCAGCGCGACACCGCGCGAGCCCAGTGGCTGCGCGAAAAGGAGATCATCTCTGCCGTCCGCGACAAGCAGCGCGCCCTAGAAGAACTTCGAGTGCAGGAAGAGCAGGCGAGACGCAGCGGCAACCTCGGAAAGGCGGCGGAGTATCAATACGGCAAGATCCCGCACCTCGAAAAGGAGATGGAGAAGCTCCGGACCGAGCTCGCCACCGCGCAAAAATCGGGTTCGTACCTCAAGGAAGAGGTCACCGAGGAGGACATCGCGGCCGTCGTCTCGAAGTGGACTGGGATTCCGGTGTCCAAGATGCTCGAAGGCGAGATGCAGAAGCTTCTCAAGATCGAGGACAACCTGCGCGAGCGCGTGGTCGGCCAGGACGCGGCGCTCGTCGCGGTCGCCAACGCCGTGCGGCGTTCGCGCGCCGGACTCGGTGACGATCGACGACCCATCGGGTCGTTCTTGTTCCTCGGCCCGACCGGGGTCGGAAAAACCGAGACCGCGCGGGCGCTCGCCGAGTTTCTCTTCGACGACGAGAAGGCGATGATCCGCGTCGACATGAGCGAGTACATGGAGAAACACACCGTGTCGCGGCTCATCGGCGCGCCGCCCGGATACGTCGGCTACGACGAGGGCGGACAGCTCACCGAGCCGGTGCGACGGCGCCCGTACAGCGTCATCCTGTTCGACGAGGTCGAGAAGGCGCATCCCGACGTGTTCAACACGTTGCTCCAGCTCCTCGACGACGGCCGCCTCACGGACGGGCAGGGACGCACCGTGGACTTCAAGAACACGGTCGTCATTCTCACGAGCAACGTCGGCACGCCCGCGCTCTCGGCCCTCGAAGAGCGGCGTGACCTCGGCGACGAAGAGAAAGCGACGAAGATGCGCGACACGGCGATGGAGTCGCTGCGGGAGATCTTCCGGCCGGAATTCTTGAATCGCCTCGACGAGATCGTCGTGTTCCGTCGACTAGGCCGCAACGAGCTCCGGAGCATCGTCGATATCCAGCTGAAACACGTCGCCGACCGCCTGTTCCGTCGCGAGCTCCGCCTCGAGGTGACGACGGCGGCGAAGGATTTTCTCGGCGAGGTCGGCTGGGACCCGCAGTACGGCGCGCGCCCGCTGAAGCGCGCTATCCAGCGGTATCTCGAAGATCCGCTCGCTCGTCGTGTGCTCGAGGGGGCGTTCACGCCGGGTGACGCGGTGATCGCCGATCGCGGCACAGACGGCGCGCTCGTCATCACGCGGCGCGCACCGAACTGAGCGGCGCCGGCTCGGCCTCGCGGATCGCGTCCTAGGACGTCGCTGCGGGGTCGTGGCCGTGAAGGAGCACGTCGCGGACGAGACGGAACGTCGCGTAGGCGGACATGTGGCGGATGTTTCTCCGGGTCGACGCCCAGATCGTCTTGCGCGCCGTGGTGCCATCCGGGGTCGCGAGCGCGTAGTGAACGAGGCCCACCGGTTTTTCCGGTGTGCCGCCGCCCGGCCCTGCGATCCCGGTGACGCTGATGGCGAAGTCGGTGCCGAGGGCGCGGCGTGCTCCCTCGGCCATCGCGCGTGCAACGGGCTCGCTCACCGCGCCTTCGCTGGCGATGAGCGCGGCGTCGACGCCGAGCAGCGACGTTTTCACCCGGTTGTCGTACGCGACGATCGCGCCGCGGAAAAAGTCGCTCGCGCCCGCCTCTTCGGTCAAGAGCTCGCCGACGAGTCCGCCGGTGCACGACTCCGCGGTCCCGAGCGTCAGCGATCGGTCGCGTAACAGGTGCCCGATGACGCTCGCGAACGAGACGTCGCCCTCGGCGAACACGAGATCGCCGAGTCGCTCGGTGACGTCTGCCGTGGCGCGCCGGGCGGTCGCTTCCGCGGTTGCAGACTCCGGCGCACGCGCCAGCACCTTGACTTCGATCTCCGGAAAATGCGCCCGGTAACCGATGATCACGCCGTGCGCGGTTTCGATTCCGGCGAGGCGATCGTTCACTGCCGACTCCGCGGCGCCGAACGTCTTCAACCGCACCTGATACACCGCAGAGGTGAGCCCCTGCGTCGCGACGGGCACGACGTACTCGGCGAACATCGGCTTCATCTCGGACGGGACGCCCGGCATGAAGAAGGCGACCGCGTGCCCGATCTTCGCCGAGAAGCCCGGCGCGGTGCCGTTCGGATTCGCGAGCACCGCGGCGCCTCGCGGAAAGTCCGCTTGCTTCGCGTTGGACGGGCTCATGGTGCGCCCGAAGCGCGTCATGCGCGCGCGAATCGCCTCGAGCGACGCCGCGTCGCGTTCGAGCGGCACCCCGAGCACTCCGGCTACGCACTCGGTCGTGATGTCGTCGGTTGTCGGTCCCAGGCCACCGGTGGACACGATGAGATCGTGCTGCGTCGTGAGCCGCTCCAGGGTCTCCCGGATCGCGACGCGATCATCGGGGATCGACGCCACCTCGGTCACGTCGAGACCGATCCGCGTGAGCTCCTCACACAACCAGGAGCCGTTGGTGTTCGTGATCTCCCCGCGCGTGATCTCGGTTCCGATGGAAAGAACGGCGGCGGTCATCGGCGGGAAGCGTAGTGCACGGGGGTGCTCGCGCCATCCAGCATCGCGCCGGCACCGCGCCCGAGTCAGCGCAACGTCGCGGCCTTCGGCGGCGGATCGTACGCGCAACGGAAACCGACGTGACGCGACCGAGGCGGTGACACCTCGGAAGCCCAGCTTTTCAGCTCGAGCGCGCTGGTCGAACGGTACGAGCCCCCGCGAGCGAGGTAGCCGCCGTTCGGTTCGAGGGTCCACTCGGCGAGGTTGCCGGCGAGATCGAAGACCCCTTCCGGCGTCGCGCCATCCGGATGGGTGCCGACCAGGTCGGCGCCGCCCCCGTGCGCGCACGGCCCATCGACCGCGCCGAACGCCGCGCGCCGGCAGACGAGCCCCGTCGCGCCCCACGGGTAGCGTCGATCGTCGGTTCCTGCGGCGGCGAACAGCCATTCATCGCCGGTCGGGAGCCGTCCTTTTTCGAATCGACAAAAGCGCTCGGCCTCCTTGGGATCGACCAGCGAGACCGGCAATCCGGGTTCGGGCTCCGAGAGCTCGCGACACATGCCGGCGCGCACGCAGTGCGTCCACCGCTCGACGGTGACTTCGAGTGCGTCGATGCCGAACGCAGCGACCTGGACCGCGCGCGGAGTGACGATGCCTTCGGCTTGCCAATCCTCGTTCCCGAGCGTCATGAGCCCGCCGGCAAAATCGACGCGGCGCGGGTCTCCGACGCAGCCCGTGCCGCTGAGCGCGCGGTGCATCCCGAGCGGACACGACGCGGGTTTGCCGACGCACTTGGCGTGCAACGTGGTTTGCCCCGGGGCACAGCAGCGCGCGCGCATCGCGATCAATCCCGGTTCGCAGCGCGTCGGATCGCCGCGATCGCGCGCCGCGAGTCTAACCACGCCGTACGTCGCCGCAGCGGTGGCCAGGGCGCCCGTCACCCAAAATCCGATGGCCGCCCTCGACGTCACGTGCGCCTCAGTCTTCCGCGGCGACGCGGAACGTGAGCACGCCGATGCGTTCGATCTCTACCTCGACGGCGTCTCCCGGTGAGAGCGGGCCGACGCCTTCCGGCGTTCCCGTCGCGATGAGGTCACCGGGTTCGAGCGTCGCGAACGTCGAGAGGTGCGCGACCAGGGTCGCGACGTCGAACACCATGTCCTTCGTGTTGCCGTCTTGTCGGGTAGCGCCGTTGACCGAGAGACGAAGCGCGAGGCTCGAGGGGTCGATTCCCGTCACGACCGCGGGGCCCGTCGGGCAAAACGTGTCGAACCCTTTCGCGCGGGTCCATTGACCGTCGGATTTCTGGAGATCGCGCGCGGTGACGTCGCAAAGCGCGGTGTAGCCGAAGACGTAATCGAGCGCTCGGTCGACGGGCACGTGGCGCGCGCGCTTACCGATCACCACGCCGAGCTCGCCTTCGTAGTCGACGCGCTTCGAGACTCGCGGCAGGACGACCGTGCCGTTCGGTGCGAGCAGCGACGACGTGGTCTTCGCGAACACCAGCGGCTCGGTCGGCACCGGGCCCCCCATCTCGCTCGCGTGGGCGCGGTAGTTTTTGCCGATGCCGAAGATCGTTCTCGGCGCGACGGGGCACTCGAGGCGAGCCGTCGACAAGGGGAACGCCTCTTCGGTCGGCGCCCCGCCGTTCCAAGGCGCCCCGTCGAGCACGACCGCTCGCTCGCCGTCCGCGAGCGCCCAGGCGCCGCCGGAAGGCGGCGTGATCCGCACGTAGCGCGCCGTCGTCATGGGCACCATCCTAACCGAGAGCCGCGCGAGCGTCCCCCGCCATTCTGCCGGCTCAACTCGGACGAGAGCCGTCATCGTCGCCAGCGAGCATTTTTTCGAGCGCCGGCTCGTCGATGATCTGCGTTCCGTTCTTCTTCGCGAGATCGAGCTTGGCTTTGCCGACTTTTTCACCGACGACCAGGTACGTCGTCCCCTTCTTCACGCTGTCGTGAATCACGCCACCTCGGGCGCGAATGGCGGCATGGACGTCCTCGCGCTTGCGAGACAAAACGCCCGTCACGCAGAACGACATGCCGGAAAGCGGGCCCTCGGTAATTGCCTCGAGCGGCTGCGGTCGCGACACGCCGCGGTCGCGCAATTTTCCGAGCAAGCTTCGGAACTCGTCGTCGAAGAGAAAATTGACGACGCTATCGACCATCTTGGGACCGAACCCGCCGATGGACGCCACTTTCTCGGACGCCTCTTCCTTGCTCCACGACAAGAGCGTTTCCAGGGACACCGCGGCCTCGGCGAGCTGATGCGCGGCGACTTGACCCACGTGCTCGATGCCGATGCCGGTAAGCAAACGATCGAGCGTGCGTTCCTTGGATGCCTGGATCGCGGCGACGACGTTCTCCGCGCTTTTCTTTCCCATCCGCTCGAGCTCGCGAAGGGCCTCTGCCGTCAGGTCGTAAAGGTCCGCCACGTCGTGCACGAGCTCGCGATCGACGAGTTGCTCGATCAGCGCCTCGCCGAGAGAATCGATGTCCATCGCGAAGCGTCGCGAGTAGTGCAAGATGGCGCCTTTCTGCACGGCCGGGCAGCGCCGATTCGGACATCGCAGCACCACCTCTTCCGGCTTTCGCTCCACCTTCGTGCCGCACACCGGGCAATGGTCTGGCATCTCGAACGCGCGCTCGTCGCCGGTGCGCGCGTCGCGGTCGACTCCCACGACTTGAGGGATGATTTCCCCTGCTTTCTGGATCGTCACCCGATCGCCGATGTGTACGTCGAGCGCACGGATGATGTCGCCGTTGTGGAGCGACGCACGCGAGACCGTGGTCCCCGAGAGCTCGACGGGGTTCAGCACCGCGACCGGCGTCAACGCCCCCGTGCGCCCCACCTGGACCAAGATGTCCGTCACTCGGGTTTGCGCGCGCTCGGCGCCGAACTTGTACGCGATCGCCCAGCGCGGAAACTTCGCGGTCGCGCCGAGAATGTCTTGCTGCGAAAACGAATCGACTTTGACGACCGCGCCGTCGGTTTCGTACGGGTAGTCGGCGCGCGCTTCGTCGATCGCGCCGATCGCGGCGAAGAGCTCTTCCGGCGTACGACAGATCTGCTCCTTGCCGTGCGTCGGAAGCCCGAGCTCGGCGATACGGCGGAGGGTCTCGGAGTGGCTCTTCGCGAGCGACTTTCCCTCGACCACTGAATAGAACACCGGGCGAAGCGGGCGTTTCGCCACGACGCGCGGGTCGATCATGCGCAAGCTGCCCGCCGCGGCGTTTCGCGGGTTCGCGAAGGGCGCTTCCCCGGCCGCGATGCGTGCCTCGTTGATGCGTGACAAATCGCGCCGATAAATGACGACCTCGCCGCGCAAGGTGAGCGGCTTCTGGTAGTCGATGGTGAGCGGCAAGGAGCGCATCGTGCGGAGGTTCTCGGTGATCTCCTCGCCGGAAATGCCGTCGCCTCGGGTAGAGCCGCTCGTGAGACGCCCGCCTCGATACGAGACTTCGATGCTCGCGCCGTCGAGCTTCGGTTCGACGCAATACGCCACGTCCGCGCCGGTCGGCAGTCCGGTCACGACTCGCCGGAGAAACTCGGCGAGCTCGCCTTCGTCGTACGTATTATCGAGCGACATCATGCGCTCGACGTGCGGCACGGTGCGGAGGTCGCTTCGCAGCGCGTCACCGACCCGTTGTGTCGGTGAATCCGGTGTGGCGAGCTCGGGATGCGCGGCTTCGAGATCGCGCAGCTCCTTGTAGAGCGCGTCGTAGCGTTCGTCGTCGATGAGTGGATCATCGAGCACGTAGTACCGGTGATCGTGGGCGCGAATTTCGCGGGAAAGCGCGGCGTGGCGCGCTTTGTCGTCGTGGGCCCGAGTCATGGGTGACCGATGCTCTTGTCCGGGTCGAGCCCGAGAATCAAGCCGCTCGAGCGTCCGAGTCGTTACCACGCGGATTGATGGTAAGGTCCGAGCGAGATGGCCACGCAGCAGGGTCCATTGCGAGACCAGGGCGCTCGCCCGCCCGGGTACGGAAACGGAGAGGATCCGTCGCCGCCGAGCTCCACGGGCCCGAACTCCGTGCCGGCGAGCCAGTCAGTCGAGAACGACGCCGGCAAACACGGTTTTCTCTGGCGGGCGGGCGGCCTCGTCAAGACGATCCGTCCGCATCAGTGGGTGAAGAACGTCTTCGTCCTCGCGCCGGTGTTCTTCGCCAAAGATCTTTTCGAGCCGCGGCTTCTGTTGCGAGCCATCGGCGCCTTCGGCGTGTTCTGTCTCCTCGCCGGCGCCGTCTACACCATCAACGACATCGCCGACGCCGAGGCCGATCGCCACCACCCGGTGAAGCGCAATCGTCCGATCGCGTCGGGCCGCGTGCCGATCCGATCCGCGAAGATCCTCGCCGTCGCATTGATGATCCTCGCGCTCGGCGGAGCGGCGTACGGCCCCATTTCCTTTTTCATCGTCGCTGCGGCGTACTTTCTCCAGAACGTCGCCTACTCGTTCAAGCTGAAGCAGTACCCGTACATCGACGTCGTGCTCATCGCGCTCGGGTTCGTGCTCCGGGTGATCGGCGGCGGTTACGGCACGCACATTCACGTGTCCGCTTATCTGCTCGCGTGCACGGCCCTCCTCGCGCTTTTTCTCGGCTTCGGCAAGCGCCGGCACGAGCTCGCCGCCGATCGCGCACGCGCCAAGATCCAGCGCGCGGCGCTTTCCGGATACACGACGCGTGGCCTCGATTTAGCTCTCACGCTCACCGGCGTTCTGACGATCGGGACGTATTTCGCGTACACGGTCGACGACGCGACGCGGAAGTTCTTCGGCTCTGACCGCCTCTGGCTGACGACGTTCTTCGTCGTGCTCGCCGTCCTTCGGTTTCTGCATCTCGTGCGTTCGCGCCCACGCGCCGAGAGTCCGACTCAGGAGATGCTCCGCGACGGCCCGTTCGTCGGGGCCGTGTTGGTCTGGGTCATGGTCGTCATCTTCATCGTCTACAACTTGCGGCCGAGCTGACGCCCGTGAGCTCGCGCGCACCGGACGTCGCTGCTTCCGCCGCGCAAGTTCGTCGTGCGGATCCCTGGTCGGATCTCGTTCTGACCTTGCCGATGTTCGTCGGCTATCACCTCGGGATCATCTTTCTGCCCATTCGCAACGCCGCCGACGTGGTCACGCGCGAGCTGGTCGCGCTCTCCGATCACAACATGGCCGCGTACGGCGGCCTGACCCTCGGCATCGGTCTCGTGTACGTGTTCGGCCTCGGTCTCGCCGGACGCGGACACGCCTTGCATTGGCAGCGCTTCGCGTGGATGGCCGCCGAAGGCGTCATCTACGCCGTCGCGATGCGGCTGACCGCGAACTACGTCGTCGGCCGCGTGTTCCTCGGCGACATTCCTCACGGCGCATTCGCCGGCACCATCATGTCGCTCGGCGCCGGTTTTTACGAAGAGCTCGTGTTTCGCGTCGTGCTCTTCGGCCTGGGCCTGAAAATCATCGGCGTCTTCTATCCGCTCACCACGCAGCTTCGAAAAGCCGTGGTTCCCATCCTGTGGGCCGTCGTTACCGCGGGCGCGTTCAGCGCGTGGCACTACGTCGGCGAGCTCGGTGAACCGTTCCAGTCCGACTCGTTTCTGTTTCGCTGGGTGTGCGGACTCGTCTTCGTGCTGATTTATCGACTCCGCGGTTTTGCTCCCGTCGTCTGGACGCACACCGTTTACGATTTTTGGGTGATGGTGCTCTGAGAGGCGTCCTCAAGCTGTCCGGCATAGCGACCTGCTGGGGAACCCGCGTGCCCCCGCGACCGGCGGCCCTCGCACCTTGCTGCGCGGTCTCGACGGAGAATGGAAATGT
>DATBBD010000117.1:0-7580 GCA_036271175.1 Polyangiaceae bacterium
GCGGCACCGAAGATCTCCTGCTCTTCGAGGGTCGCCCGGCGGACGAGCACGTCGAGTACTCGCTCGACGTCGCGCACGTCGCGGGGCTCCGCCTCGTCTCGGGCGTGCTCGAGTTCATGGACGCCCACGGCGCGCCCCGTCTCAGGATGAGCCCGCCGTACGCCGTGGACGCGAACGGCGTGCGGAGCGACGCGACAGTCACCGTCGACGACTGCGCCGTCGATCGCGATCCGTCGCCGCCGTGGAATCGCGCGGTGGTCGCGCCGGGGCGGGCGTCGTGCACGGTGCGGCTCGACTTCTCCGACGCCGGCCGCCCCATCGCGTACCCGCTGCTCCTCGACCCCACGTGGACCTCGACGTCGAACATGATGACGATGGCCCGGCGCGCGCACACGGCGACGTTGCTCGCCGACGGAACCGTCCTCGTCGCGGGCGGCGAGCACCCGACCGGCACCAACACCACGTACCTGAAAAGCGTCGACCTGTTCGACCCCACGACGAACACGTTCGCCGCCACGGGCGCGATGACCGTGGTGCGCTCGCATCACGCGGCCGTGTCGCTCAGCGACGGCACCGTGCTCGTCGCGGGCGGGCTCAACACGACGGGCGCGCTCGCGTCGAGTGAGGTGTTCGATCCGAAAGCAGGGACGTGGAAGGCGCTAGGTCCGCTGAAGGCTGCGCGGGCCGACACTCAGGCGGTGCTCCTGTCTTCGGGTCAGGTGCTCGTCGCGGGCGGGATGGACCCGGCGCAGCAAAACCCGATCTTGAACAGCGCCGAGCACTTCGACCCGACCTTGGGCACCTGGACGCTCACCACGACGATGCAATTCCGTCGAACGGGCCACTTTCTGACGACGTTGCCGACCGGCCAGGCCGTGGCGATCGGCGGGCTCGAAGTGACGGCGACGGCAGATACCTCTTCGTCGGAGAGCTACGACGCGGCGAAGAATGCTTGGACGCTCGGACCGAGCATGACGAACTCGCGACACTACCTCGCGGGAGCGACATTTCCGGACGGCGACATCCTCGTCGCGGGCGGCTTCGACGAGGCGAACGTGAAGACCCTAGCCAGCGCCGAGCTGCTCGCCAAAGGCGCGAGCGCCTGGGCCAGCGCCGGGACGCTCGCGACGGCGACGGCGCACCACACGCTCACGGCGCTCTCGGCAGATGCAGCGGTCGCGACGGGCGGCGTGACGCTGCAGAACGACACCACGGTCACTACCTATTTGAAGAGCGCGGAACTCTACGTCGCCGCGACGAAGAGCTGGGTCGCGCTTCCCGATTTGAAGACGGCGCGCGCGTACCACACCGCGACCGCGTTGAACGACGGTCGATTGCTCCTCACCGGCGGCGACGGTCCGACGGGGACGGCGACCTCCGCGGAATTTTTGGCCCTCGACGCGCTCGGCGCGGCGTGCACGGCGGATGCGACGTGCGCGTCCGGACATTGCGCGGACGGCGTGTGCTGCAGCACCGATTGCACCACGAGCTGCAACGCCTGTACGAAGGCCGCGACCGGCAAAGCAGACGGAACCTGCGCGCTCGTCCTCGCCGGAAGCGACCCGCGAAACGACTGCACGGACGATGGTTCGCCCAGCTGCGGCAACGACGGCTTCTGCGACGGCGCCGGCAAGTGCGAGAAATATGTGGCGGCGCCGTGCACGCCGAGCGCGTGCGCCGCCGACGCGGATTGCGCGAGTGGCGCGTGCGCCGACGGCATTTGTTGCGACGGAGCGTGCACCGACACCTGCGAAGCGTGCACCGCCGCGAAAAAGGGCTCGGGCACGGACGGCACCTGCGGACCGGTCGCCAAGGGGACCGACCCCGACGCCGAGTGTCCGAAGGAAGGGACCGGAGTGTGCGCCGGAGACGCGCTCTGCGACGGCGCGGGTGCCTGCCAGGTGCCGGCGTTCGGGAAAGCCTGCGCAACCGCGACCTGTGCCGACGCCGTCACCCTCGCCGCAGCGGCAACCTGCGACGCTTCCGGCAAGTGCACGCCCGCGACGACGAGCTGCATCCCCTATCGGTGCAGCACCGCCGCTTGCACGACGACGTGCAAAGCGGACACGGATTGCGCGCCGAACGCCCATTGCGCGAGCGGCGCCTGCTCGCTCCAAGGAAACGGCAGCGCGTGCAAGACGCCCGCGCAGTGCACGTCGGGGTTTTGCACCGACGGTTTTTGCTGCGACGGCGCGTGCAGCGGGCAATGCGAGGCGTGCGACATCAAGGGGGTGGAAGGGACGTGCACGGCGGCGACCGATCCGCCGCACGGAGCGCGGGCGCCCTGCAACGGAACCGGAACGTGCGCGGGCACCTGCGGCGGCGCGGATCGCACCCGGTGCTCGTATCCGACGGAGCACGTCTCGTGCGGGCCGCCCGAATGTGACAACGGGAGCAACGTCACGCAAGGTTGCGACGGTATCGGGTCGTGTTCACTCATCGTCGGGAAATCGTGCTCGCCGTACGTCTGTGCCCGAGCGAGCAGCGATGCCGGCGACGCGGGCGGTGCCGCGAGCTGCGCCACGACGTGCGCGAGCGATGCGGACTGCGCCGCGGGCTTCTCGTGCAACGCGGACGGCGTTTGTTTTCCGACCGGGGGAACGCAATGCAAGAGCGACCGGGTCGTCGAGCACGCCGATGGCGGCACGACGAGCTGCGGCGCGTACCTGTGCACGAACGGCGCCTGTGGCACGTCGTGCACGACCTCCGCGGATTGCGCAAAAAGCGCGACTTGTTCGCACGCCGCGTGCGTCCTGCCGAAAAATGGAGGCAGCGGCGGGTGTGGCTGCCGTCTCGCGAGCTCTGGCGGCTCCGGCAACGGTTCCGACGCAGGCGCGGCGATGGCCGGCCTGTTCGCGATGCTCGGGCTCGCTTTACGCCGAGTGCGGAGACAAGACTACGGAGCTCCGGAGTCGTCCCAAGGTCCGAGGAGACATCGATCATGACGCTCAGTGCTTACGAAACCACGAATCACTTCGTCGCTCAGGGGCTCAGCGCCCTCCGCCTCGATCCGCAGTATCGAACCTTGTTGGTCACGCCGTCGCGAGAAGTGCGCGTCGAGCTGAACATCACCAAGGACGACGGCACGCTCGCGAACTTCATCGGGTACCGCGTGCAGCACGACGATTCGCGGGGGCCGTTCAAGGGAGGCCTTCGCTATCACCCCTCGGTGGAAATCGACGAAGTGCGGTCGCTCGCGAGCTTGATGACGTGGAAAACCGCGGTCGTCGGGGTGCCGTTCGGCGGTGCGAAGGGCGGCATCCAGGTCGACCCCACGAAGCTCACGCCGCGCGAGCTCCAGCGGCTCACCCGCCGTTTCGTCGATGCCATCGGCAACGTGATCGGTCCGCACACCGACATTCCGGCGCCCGACGTGAACACGAACGCACAAGTGATGAGCTGGATCTTCGACCAATACAGCCGTCGCTTCGGCTACAGCCCGGCGGTCGTCACCGGAAAACCGGTGGGGCTCCACGGCTCGCTCGGGCGCGACGCTGCGACGGGCAGAGGCTGCCTCTTCACGATTCGCGAAGTGCTTCGCCGGGACGGCAAGAGCCTCGCGAACGCCCGCTTCGCGATTCAGGGGTTCGGCAACGTCGGCGGCTTCCTCGCGAAGCTATTGCACCTCGAGGGCGCGAGGATCGTCGCAGTGAGCGACGCTTTAGGCGGCGTCTTCAACGGCGACGGCATCGACGTGCCGCGGCTCGCCGCGCACGCGGCGGCGACGAACAGCGTCGTCGGGTTCGAGAGCGCGAAACCGATCACCAACGACGAGCTTCTGGCCGTCGAGTGCGACGTGCTCGTGCCGGCCGCGCTCGGGCACGTGCTGACCGAAACGACGGCCAAGACCGTTCACGCGAAATACGTCCTCGAAGGGGCGAACGGGCCGTGCACGGTCGAAGGAGACCGCATCCTCGAGGAGCGCGGGATCGTCTGCGTGCCCGACATTCTCGCGAACGCCGGCGGCGTCACCGTGAGCTACTTCGAGTGGACCCAGAACGTCCAGCAGCTGTCGTGGACGGAAGAAGACGTGAATCAGAAGCTCGAGCGGTACATGGTCGCCGCACACGACGCGGTCGAGAAAACACGCCGCGAATTTTCGTGCTCGCTCCGCACGGCGGCGTTCATCCTGGCGATCGACCGCGTGAAAAAAGCGACGGACGCCCGCGGCCTCGACTGAACCCGCCACCCATCACCGGAACCTCGAGGCTCGCCGCCCGTCAAGCGGGCGTGGCCCACGAGCTGCCCGTGACGTGCGACCAGTGGCCTTGACAGAGACGCCGCAGGGCGCCGAGCTTGCCCACCAATCTAGAAGCGGGCTGGGTTCGCTCGAAAAGCGCCGAGCGGACGCGGGGTCGGAACTTGGCGCGTGCCCGACATGCGAAAGCCGCGCGCAGGATCGTCGAGGAGCCGTCTGAGTTCGTCGTTGTCGCGACGGAGCTCTTGCATCTGCAGTGATATGCGGACCAGTGCGACGCCGAGGAATGCGAGCACGGCGTACAGCGGTCCGCCGAGTGCCCAGGCGCCGAGCGCTGCGGCCCAATTGAACATCACACCGTTGGGATGGCTCACGGTACCAATTGAACGCCACTTCGCTCGATTCGGCCAACGAATCCGACGTGTTTGGAACGCGAGTGTGGGCGCACGCGCACATCGACACACGCCGACGCCGGACGCGGCGCGTGCCTGTGACACCTGTCGCGGACTCGATCAACCGTCGGCGACGACTCTGTTTCGACCGGCGCCTTTGGCGATGTAGAGACGGCGATCGGCGACGGCGATGAGGGTCTCGGCGTCGCGCTGCTCGATGCAGTCGACCGACGCGCACCCCATGCTGACCGTCGCTTCGATCACTTCGCCGCCGCTCTCGGTCGGCGCGTCGACGATGTATTGCCGGAGCCGCTCGGCGGCGCGCTCGGCGCCGCGCAACGAAACGCCGCGGAGCAGCACGATGAATTCCTCGCCGCCGTAGCGCGCGAAAACGTCCTCCACGCGGAGGTGTTTTCGCGTCGTCGCGGCGAGATTGCGGAGCACCTCGTCGCCGGCTTGATGCCCGTACGTGTCGTTGATCTTCTTGAACTCGTCCACGTCGTACATGACGATCGACGCCTGGGCGGCGTGACGGCTCGCGTACGACACCTCGCCGGAGAGGCGCTCGACGAAAAAGTGACGGTTGTAAGCGCCGGTGAGCCCGTCGCGAACGCTCGTCTCGTAGAGCTGACGCAGGATTTTCTCCTGGTTTTCGTCGGTGATCGAGAAGCGAAAGCAGACGCTGGGGCCGAACTGCAGGACGGCGCCTTCGAAAAGCGTGCGTGCGTCGACGCGCTGCCCGTTGACGTAGGAGCCGTTGCTCGAGCCCAGATCTTCGACGACGTAGACGCCCTCGTAATAATAGACGCGAGCGTGGACCCGGCTGAGGCCGTCGTCGTCCACGACGATGGTGTTGTCGGGGTGACGGCCGATGCGCGCTTCCGGCCCGTCGAGCGACGTGACCTGACCCGCGTGCACCGAGTCCATCCGGACGAGGACGGCGCGCTTGCGCAGATTCGGCGGGCGGAGCGAGAACGCCTCGTTGACCAGCGTCTTCTGCTCCTGCCGGGGCGGCTGGTAGGTCGACCGCGACGACGGCTCGATCGAATCGAGATGCGGCCGTTCGCTCTTCACCTCATGAACATCGCAAAAGTTGGGGTCGCTGACTAGTACGGCAGGTGACGAAGTTCGCCGGACTCTCGCCTTTTGTGACGCAGATCAACCGGACCGTCGAAGGCCGGTCGCTGCATGAAACCGGGCCGAACTCGACGCGCTCCAGGAGCGAGCTCGGCTAACTGCCCCGCGAGCGCCGCGGATCCGGCGACTCCAAAAACGGTTACCCACTGCCGCAACGATTCGACCGTTCGCCCCATGTCGATGACGCGGGCGACGTGAATGTTGCGACCAGGAGGCGGAATCACCCCAATACCCGCTTCGCGAGCGACGCCGACACAGCCAAAACCTGCCGGAAGGACCGCCGCGGCGACGGTCATCGCGTCTCGATATCGCGCCGCGGCAACCGCGACGTCGTCCGGAATTCGTCCACGTGGGACCCGGACCTCCGCGTCGGACAAGGCCTGTGCAAGCGACGACGCGAAACGCTCCGTTTCGACCTCCGAACCCACGACGAGGACCACGCGCGGACTGAGACAGCCGAACTGGTCGAACGGCACCACGTCGCTCGCTACGGCGCGCGCGAGGCGTTCGAGCTCCTCGCTGGCAGCGTCCGTGTCGAGCTCGAGCACGCAAACCCCGATGCCGGTGCCATGTGCTTCGAACCGCACACCGTCGGGAAGGGCGCTCCGGACCGCGCCGAGCGCGTCGTCCGAACCGTACGCGAACACGACGTCTCCAGAGCTCGCGTCGAGCCGATCGACGATGTGAAACAAGCCGGGCGCCGCGCGCGCGAGCAAGTGTGACATCGCCGGATCGCGTCGCGACGGTTTGACGAATACCGACACCGAGCTCGCAAGACCGAGGGCGATCGCTCGGTGGGCCGCGACGAAGACGCTCGCGCTGAGCACGACGTGTGCCCGCGGCGCTGGCGTCACCGACGAGGCGAGCCGCTCGATGTCGTCCTCCGACGGATGCGTTTCGAGGCACTCCGCGAGAGCGAGCTCCACGCCTTCCGCACTCAAGCCGGTCGATGCGACGAGCAGCGGGCGCGCCTCACGCCCGAGCGGGTCGTTCGGGTCGGCGATGCGCTGCGCGGCTCGAACGAGCGCACGGACGCGGTCCTTCGCGCGAGAACCTTCGGTCACGACGTGACCGGGCCCACCGAAAGCGCCATCTCTTCGATGGCGAGCGAACAGCCGCGGAGCGGCGCCCCCTGGCGGCGGCCCGCGAGCTCGATGCCGTCGCCGCGCCGGCGCACCAGATCTTCGGTGAGGATCGCGAGCGGAAAATCGACGTTGCCGAGATCGACGAAGCGCGCGATGCCCACGTCGCCGGGCGCGACGGGCGCGAGCGTCGCGGGATCGACCGGCGTGACCTCGAGCCAGGGCGGCGCGACGTAAACGCCGCGCGCGCCGCCGAGGGCGCCTCCGGGGAGCCCGCCCTCGTAGAGCTGGCTCGCGAGCTCGGTCATGCCGTATTCGCCGACGACGTGAGCTTGCGGCACGCCGAACGCGCGCGCCGTCGACAGGGTGAGCTCCGACGGATCGATCGTCCGCGTCCGTCCTTTGAGGCCGCCGGTGGACATCACGACGGTGCGCGCCGGGGCCTCCGCCGCGAGCGTCGCGCCGTCGAGCGCGTCGAGGAGCGCCACCAACGCGAAGCCCGTCGCGAGAACGACGAACGGCTCATTTCGTTCCGAGGCGATGCGCGCGGCGCGACGGAGCCCCACGAGATGGACGCCGTCGTCGCCGAAGAGCCAGCGATCGGGCGCGTTCACGTCGAAGACGCCGTCGCCGTCGAACGCGCGGCCGTCGAACTCGTCCATGAACGCGGCCATCATGAACCCGAGCGACGACGTCGGTGACGCCCCGAGCGGCGGCGCGAGCGCGACGACGACGGCAGGGCCGTTCCACGCCGAAAACAACGCGCGGCGG
>DATBBD010000118.1:0-5893 GCA_036271175.1 Polyangiaceae bacterium
CGGCGATCCCCGAATCGACGCGAATACCGGGGCCGGCGGGCAAATCGAGGAGCGCGATGTAGCCCGGGCTCGGCGCAAAGCCGGCCGCCGGATCCTCGGCGCAGAGCCGGACTTCCATCGCCGCGCCGCGTTCCGCGGGAGCAACGTCGGGAAGACGTTCACCGCGAGCGATGCGGATCTGCGCCTTCACGATGTCGAGCCCGGTGAGGAGCTCGGTTACGCCGTGCTCGACCTGGAGCCGCGGATTGACCTCGAGGAAGAAAAATTCGTTCGCCGCGGTGACCAGGTACTCGCAGGTCGCGACGCCCACGTAGCCCACTTCGCGAAGCAGGCGGATCGACGATTCGCGGATCCGATCGAGGAACGCTGCCGAGAGCCCGGGCGGCGGGCTCTCTTCGATCACCTTCTGATGCTTGCGTTGCACCGAGCAGTCACGGACGCCGAGCGCGAGCACGGTGCCGTGCTTGTCGGCGGCCATCTGCACCTCGACGTGGCGAGCGGCGGAGATTCGCGCTTCGACGAAGAGCGTCCCGTTTCCGAATGCGGCGAGTGCTTCGCCGCTCGCGCTGTCGAACGCGCCGAACAAATCCGCGGCCGTCTCGACGACGCGAATGCCGCGGCCACCGCCGCCCGCGGTCGCCTTCAACACGACGGGGAACCCGACGTCGTGTGCCCAGCGTTCGACGTCCTCGCGAGTGACGGGGCCGCCGCTCCACCGCGACACCGGAACTCCGGCGGCCGCGGCGATGTGCTTCGACATGATCTTGTCGCCGAGGCGCCGCATCGTCGCGCCGCTCGGGCCGAGAAACGTGATCCCTTCGCGCTCGAGCCGCTCGGCGAACTCCGGATGCTCGGCGACGAAGCCCCAACCGGGCCACACCGCGTCGGCGCGAACGCGACGGAGCGCTTCTACGAGACGGTCATAGTCGAGGTAGGCGGACCGCAACGAGCCGTCCGGCGATACCTGGAACGCGGGTCCGAGGGAAAGCGACTCGTCGGCCTCGCGCACGAACGGCGCAAGCCGGTCCGGATCCGTGAACAGCGCGATGCCGACCAGGCCCGCTTGCGGTTCTTCGATGCGTAGCTCGCGGATCGCGCGCAAGCACCGCGCAGCGGCCTCGCCTCGATTGACGATCGCAATTCTCGAAACGGTCTCCGACATTCCCATGTCCGTCGTGAAGTTCCCTCTTTCGGGTGGATGCCGCGCCCGGCGTCGCCCCAGAAACCTTGCCTTTACTCCCAGCCCGCAGCTCTGTCATGGAGATCATCGGGATGGACACGCGCACTTTCGAGTCACCCCCGTTTCGCGACGATTCGGTGCGTAACGCATGTCGCAGCTCGAGAGAAACCGATGCGCCGCGTTATCGTGGCGTCGATGGTGGTCAGACCGGAATCACACCACGCTTCTTGTATGGACGTTCGACACGCTTGTGTTCGGCGAGCTCGAGTCCCCACGCGATGGTGCGACGGGTATCGCGCGGGTCGATCACGTCGTCGACCAGACCCCAACCGCCGACCTTGTAGATGTCGATGTTGTTCTGGATCGCTTGCACCATCGCCTGCTTGACCTGCGGGTCGGGCGGCGCATCGCCGAACAGCTTTTTGCCCGCGATGCCGATCATCCCCTCGGCACCCATCACGCTGATTTCCGCGCTCGGCCACGCCACGATCAGATCGGGCTCGTAGGCTCTTCCGCTCATCACGTAATAGCCCGCGCCATAGCCTTTGCGGACGACGACGGTGATCTTCGCCACAGTCGCGGCGCTCATGACGTGGAGCATCTTCGCGCCGTGACGAATGATCCCAGCGTGCTCCACTTTCGAGCCGACCATGAAGCCCGGCACGTCCTGTAGAAACACGAGTGGAACGTTGAACGCGTCGCATACCTGAATGAATTTCGCGCCCTTGTCGCTTGCGTCGTTCTCGAGGACGCCGCCGAGGTATTTCGGCTGATTCGCGACGATGCCCACGGAACGGCCGCCGATCCGCGCGAGACACGTAATGAGCGAGCGCCCGAACTTCGGCTTGATGTCCAGAATATCGCCGTGGTCGACGACGGCGCGGATCAGCGCATACATGTCGTACGATTGCCGGCTGCTCTCGGGCAAGAGACGGAGCAGCGACTCGTCGCGCCGCTCGATCGGATCGGTGCACGGAACGACGGGGGGCGTCGCCTCCGCGTGCGACGGCATGAACGACAGATATTTCTTCACGAGCGCGATGCACGCCGCGTCGTCCTCGACTTCGACGTCGCCGACGCCGCTGGTCGTGGTGTGGACCTTCGAGCCGCCGAGCTCTTGCTCGGAAATGTCCTGGCCTGTGACCGCCTTTACGAGCGGGGGCCCACCGAGCGCGAGCGAACCGATGCCCTTCACCATCGGCACGAAATCGGCGAGGCCGGGAATGTACGCGGTACCCGCCGCACCGGGGCCAACCATCGCCGCGACTTGAGGGACCACGCCGCTCATCAGCACTTGCTCGCGGAAGAGGTGTCCGCTGCCCGCGAACAGCGACAGATGATCCGGATGCGTGCTCCCCGGATCGATGCGCGCGCCGCCCGAGTCGATGAACCACACGATGGGCCAGCGTCCGCGTAGCGCCATCGCGCGGAGGCGCGTCACTTTCTCTTCGCCGACTTGACCGATGCTGCCGCCCTTGACGGTGAAGTCGTAGGCCGCGGCGCACACCATCCGACCATCGACCTTGCCGAAACCCGAAACCACGGCGTCGGCGGGGACGTCAGTGACGTGCTCGCCGCCCATCGGCCTGCCGTGAAGGCCCACCTCGAAGAACACGCCGTCGTCGAAGAACAGGGCGAACCGCTCGCGCGCCGTGAGCTTGCCGCGGGCGTGCTGCTTGTCGACCTTGTCGGGGCCGCCCATCTCGCGAACGCGACGGCGCCGCTCTTCGAGATCTTTGACGAGGTCTTCCATGTTCATCGAGTCACCGTCCCTGCCACTTCGGCGCGCGCTTCTCGAGAAACGCGGTGAGCCCTTCGCGCGCGTCCTCGGTACCGAGACACGCCATCAAGCGCTCGGAGAGCGCCGGCACTTTTTCGGTCAAGCCGAGCCCGTCGGTGTCGCGCAGCGCTTCGAGCCCGAGGCGGAGCGCGACCGGGCTTTTTTCGGCGATTTTTCCCGCATATTCGGCGACCGCGGCGTCGAGGTCCGCCGGCGCAACCGCGACGTTCACGAGGCCGGCTGCGGCGGCTTCGGCAGCGGTGAGCTTTTGCCCGAACAGCACCATCTCCATGAGCCGGCGCCGCGTCATGATGCGCTCGAGCACGGCGAAGATCATGAACGGGAAGAGGCCGACGTCGACTTCCGGCGTGCCGAGCTTCGCGTCGGTCGACGCGACGGCGAACGTGCACGCGGCGACGAGGCCGAGACCGCCGCCCATCGCGTGGCCGTTCACGCGAGCAATCACGGGTTTGTTGGTGCGGAACAGGGACACCAATAGGTCTTTGAAATCGCCTCTGGGCGGCAAGGCCGACGTGTTCGCACCGCCCGTCATTTGCCCGAAGTCGCCGCCCGCCGAGAACACCTTGCCCGCGCCGGTGAGCACGATGCTCCGCACCGCGTCGTCGGCGCTCGCGTCGTCGAGCGCCCACAGCAGCTCGTTCACCAGCACCGGACCGAGCGCGTTGCGGCGCTCGGGACGATTCAGGGTGAGCGTGGCCACCCCTGAGGACACCCCGACCAACAATTCGGAATAAGCGCGCAGCGTCATCGAATCGTTCTCGGAAATCGCGCGCCGCGAGCCGAAAGCCCGCGCTTCACGTCTCGTTCCTGACCTGCAGGATGCGCTTCGCTTCTTCCACGGTGGCGGGCCGTCGCCCGACGTCGCGACAGAGCCGCGCCGCGACTTCGACCATCTGCGCGTTCGACGTCGCCATCTCGCCCGTCGGCAAATAGAGATGATCTTCGAGCCCGGTGCGGATGTTGCCGCCGAGCACCAGCGCCGTCGCGAGCATGCGCCAGTGACAATGCGAGATCCCGATGACTTCCCACTCGGTGTCGGGGACGCGGATCTTCGTCTGGAGTTGCAAGGCTTCGACGGTCGGCGGAATCCCGCCGAGGACGTTCATGATGAACGAATATTGAAACGGCGGCTTGAGCACGCCCATGTCGACGAGCGGCCAGAGCCCGTGCGTGTGCCCCGAGTCGAAGCACTCGAGCTCCGGGTTCACTCCGGCTTCGTTCATCGCCGAGAGCATGCGGATCATTTTTTCGTAGGTGTTCGAGAACACCATGTCGAAGACCATGCCCTGGCGCTTCGCGCTGTACTTCGCGTAGTTCATGGTGCCGGAGTTCATCGCCGCGATCTGCGGCTTCACTTCGCGGATGTACGTGCACTGCTCGCTCACGTCGTCGGAGAGCGTGCCGGTCGAGAAGTTGAGCAAGATCGGGCTCCGCTTCCGCACCTCGGCCGCGATGCTTTTGAACGTCGCGGGCGACGCCGTCGGCGAGCCGTCGTCGTTGCGCGCGTGAATGTGCACGACCGCCGCGCCCGCCTCGTAGGCGCGACGGCACTCTTCGCCGATTTCCGCCGGCGTGTACGGAATGCCGGGGTTCTGCGCACGGTTGGCGAGAACGCCGGTCACCGCGCACGTGATCACGCAAATGTCCGGATCTCTTTTTCGCGAGTCGTTCATGGCGGCGGTTCTCCTTCGTGGGTCTGCACGACGTCCCGCACGCGGCGGGCGAGCTTCATCAAAATCCGCCTCAGGTCGGCGGAATCTCGCGGCCCGAGCTCCGCGAGCACGTCGCGAAACATCTGCATCGGCTCCACGTCGGTCTCTTCGGCCAACCGGCGACCTTTCGCCGTCAGCTCGATGTGGACCACGCGGCGATCTTCTTCCGAGCGGCGCCGAACGACCAAACCGTCGCGCTCCATGCGATCGATGATCCCCGTGACGGTGCTGTTCTTCGCGCGGATCCTGCCGGAGAGCGCCGAGAGCGAGAGCTTGCCCACGGGCTCGAGCATTTTGAGGACCACGAGCTGCGGGCCGGTCAGCCCATGCGCGAGCGCGAGCGACTTCGTGATGCGCCGCGACTCCGTGTAGAGATAGACCATCGCCTCGAGGATCGCGTCCAGGTCGGGCTGTGGGTCGATACGCGGAAAAGCTTGTGCCAACGGGGTGATCGCGTCCTTCGTAGAAAGATATTTAGCGTACGAAGTATGCGCCCGGGTCGCGCCGGAGTCAAACCGCCGGACGCGACCCTTGGCTTCCCTCGGGTGCGCTTTAGGTTACGAGCATGCAGAACGTCCGGAAGCGGCAGTTCCAGTTTTCGTCCGCGTACTTGCTGGTCGCGCTCGCGGTGATGTTTCTGCTGCACTTCTTCGTCCTCAAGCGGGTCGAACCGAAGGAGGTGTCGTACACGACGCTCGTCGCCGACCTCCGCGAGGGCAAGATCGATCGCGCGGAGATCCGCACCGACACGATCACCGCTCAGCTCAAGGTGAAACCCAAGGCGGCCCCCGAAATCATCGTCGCCAATCGCCTTCCGAACGTGGACGGCGCGGATCTCGTGCGCGAGTTCGACAAGCAAGGAGTCGCGCTGACGGGTGAAATCGAACACGTGCCGTGGTGGGAGCAGATCCTCGGGTGGATCTTGCCGCTCGCGGTCCTCGCGCTCTTCTGGGGCGTCATGATGCGCCGGATGACGCGTTCGGTCGGCCCCATGACGATCGGCAAGAGCCAGGCGAAAATTTACAACCTCGACGAGAGCAAACGCGTCACCTTCGCCGACGTCGCCGGCGTGGACGAAGCCAAGGCCGAGCTCGTCGAGATCGTCGATTTCCTGAAGCACCCCGAGAAATACGCAAACCTCGGCGCGAAGATCCCGAAAGGCGTGCTCCTCGTCGGGCCGCCGGGCACCGGAAAAACCCT
>DATBBD010000119.1:0-18526 GCA_036271175.1 Polyangiaceae bacterium
CGAGTCGTGGGTCGATCGCTCGGGCGAGCTCGCCGAACGGCTGCTCTTTTCGCTCGAGCAAATCCGTTACGATTTTCCCTGTGTTCTCGCGCCGGGCGACACGGCGAACGCGGCGCTCGCGCGGCTCGTCGAACAAGGAGCGAATCGTCGCTATCCGTCCGGCGTTCCCGAATCGGTGCAAGCGCAGCTCGAAAAGGAGCTCCGGCTCATCGCCGAGCTCGACGTGGCGCCCTATTTTTTGAGCACGCACGAAATCGTCGAGATCGCGCGGAGCCGCAAAATCTTGTGTCAGGGAAGGGGAAGCGCCGCGAACAGCGCCGTCTGTTACGTGCTCGGCATCACCGCGGTCGATCCGTCGCGGAGCAGCCTCCTCTTCGAACGATTCTTGAGCATCGAACGGCGGGAGCCGCCGGACATCGACGTCGATTTCGAGCACGAGCGCCGCGAAGAAGTCATTCAAGAAATTTACGCACGCTACGGGCGCGATCGTGCGGCGATGGTGTCGGAGATCATTTCGTACCGCGGGAAGAGCGCGCTCCGGGAAGTCGGCAAAGCCTTCGGGCTCTCGCGCGATCAGGTCGACCGATTGAGCGGGACCTTGACGCACTGGGATTCGACGAACGAAGGCTCGCGGCGCGCGCGCGACCTCGGGTTCGATCTCGACGACGAGCGCATCCGAAAAGTGTTTTCGCTCGCGCGGCTCCTCGAAGGGTTTCCGCGGCACCTGTCGATTCACGTCGGGGGCTTCGTGCTCTCGGCGAAGTCGCTGTCGGAGGTGACGCCGGTGGAGCCGGCGCGCATGGAAGATCGCACGGTGATCCCGTGGGACAAGGACGACATCGAGGTCCTCGGCTTTTTCAAAATCGACGTGCTCGGTCTCGGCATGCTCACCGCGATCCGGAAATGCCTCGAATTGATTCACGCGGGCGGCGGCCTCCGCGCGTCCGATGCAGAGCCCGCGCCGTTCGCCGTCCCCGCGTCAGTCGAACCCGTCGACGAACCCTTCGATCCGCTCGATGTCGTTACCCGAGTGCCCACCGAAGATCCCGCCGTGTACGATCTCGCGTCGCGGGCCGACACGGTGGGCGTCTTTCAAATCGAGAGCCGCGCGCAGATGTCCATGCTCCCACGGCTCCGTCCCCAGCGGTTTTACGATCTCGTCATCGAGGTCGCCATCGTTCGGCCGGGCCCGATTCAGGGGGGCATGGTGCATCCCTATCTGCGGCGCAGAAACGGCGAAGAGCCGGTTCGCTCGCCGCATCCGGATCTCGATCCCATCGTCGAGCGGACGCTCGGCGTTCCGTTGTTCCAGGAACAAGTGATGCAGATCGCGATCGTCGGAGCCGGCTACAGCGGCGGCGAAGCCGATCAGCTCCGGCGAGACATGGCGGCGTGGAAGAAGAGCGGGAAGCTCCTCCGTCACAAGGAACGGCTGCTCGACGGCTTCGCGAAAAAAGGCATCTCGAGGGAGTTCGGCGAGGCGCTGTTCGAGCAGATCAAGGGGTTCGGCGATTACGGGTTTCCGGAGTCGCACGCCGCGTCGTTCGCGCTCCTCGTCTACACGTCGGCCTGGGAGAAGGCGCACTACCCGGCGCACTTCGTGTGCGCGCTCTTGAACTCACAGCCGATGGGGTTTTACTCGCCGTCGTCGCTGGTGCGTGACGCTCAGAAGCACGGCGTGGAAGTCCGCGACGTGAACGTCGTTCACAGTTTCTGGGATTCGTCGCTCGAAGCGTCGAGCGAGGCGTGCCGCATCGCAAGCCCGGCGCACGGCGCGAAAAAGTCGCTCCGGCTCGGTTTTCGTCTCATCAAGGGGTTCGGCGAAGCCGCCGGGCGCCGCATCGAAGCGGCACGAACCGAGCGCCCGTTCTCGACGCTGCCGGAGTTGGTGAGGCGCGCGGCGCTCGACAAAGGCGAAGTGGAGGCGCTCGCCGAAGCGGGCGCGCTCGAGCCGCTCGTCGAAAATCGACGGCAAGCGCTATGGAAAGCGCGCGCGCCGCAGACGGCCGGTTTGTTCGAAGCCGTCGATCCGTCCGAGCCCGACGTCGTGCTTTCGCCGCTCCGAGCGACCGAGCAGCTCCTCTTCGACTACGGACGAAAAGGGCTCTCGGTGGGCGATCACCCGATGCGGCATCTCCGTCGAACGCTGGGAAGAAAGCGGGTCAAGACCGCGGAGAGCATCGAGAGCGTCCCGCGCGGCCAACGGATCAACGTCGCCGGTTTGGTGCTCAGCCGCCAGCGCCCCGGCACGGCGAGCGGCGTCGTCTTCATCACGCTCGAAGACGAAACCGGTACGATGAACCTCATCGTCTACAGCCGCATTTTCGAGAAATATTATCTCGTCGCGCGCCACGCGGTCATCCTCTTGGCCCGCGGCAAAATCGAACGCCAGGTGACACAGCCGCGCCCCGGCGAAGTCGGCGCAGCAACCCCCGTCGTGCACGTCATCGTCGAACACCTCGAACGCCTCGACTCACCGGGCCGCGACGTCTCCACGCCTTCCCGCGATTTCCACTGAGCCGCCTCGACGCAACTCGCCGCTCGCCGACTCAAACGTCGTGAAGCGCGCGTCGGTTCGCGCCGCGCCGCCGCTCGACGGCGCTCGTTCCGGCGCTCGTTCCGGCGCTTGAACGCAACTCGACGTCGCGGCGCCCGATGGAGGGGCGCATGTCGCTCTTTTCCCGATTTGGGATGGTCGCCTTCGCCGTCGTGTTCGTCGCTCGGGGGGCGCACGCCGTCCCACGGTCCGGCACTGTAGATGCGTCGAGCGCGCCGCGATGCGCGGTCACTCTAGAGGAGCTCAGCTACGACACGCCGGGGGCCGACGACGCGGAGTTCATCGAGCTCCGCGTCGTTCGCACGGCCGCCTCGGTCGACGCCGCCGACTCCGCGACGCCTTCGCCGCCGACGGTGCCCCCCACAAAAAAAGGGACGATGGACGCGAGCGTAGCGTCGTCCGGCGATGCGTCGTCCGGCATCGAGGAGCACGCGCTCACGCTCGGCGACTGTGGGCTCGGCGCGATTCGACTGGTGAACGGTGGCGGCGGCGCCTGCGAGACGTATCGAACGCTGCCGCTCGCGGACGTTGCGGTTCCCTCCGACGGTGACGTCGTCGTGTGCGCCGCGGACTCGACCTTCGCCGCTCACGGCGCTTGCGACGTGACGAGCGCGGGCGCGAGCACGTTGAAGAACGGATGGCTTCAGAATGGGCCCGCGGACGGACTCGAGATGCTCGGCACGAGCGGCGCGACGCTCGCGGAGTTCGCGTACGAGGGCGCGCCGTCGTGCTTCGGTGCGAACACAACGGAGCTCGTCGCGGAAACGGGGGACGTCGCGGGCGACGGCGGCGTCGTGTTCGACGACGTGAACGTCCTTTGCGGCGGTCGCTACGTTCTGCGCTCGTCCGAAGTGGCGGCGCCGCGAGCACCGGACCCATGCTTCGTCTCACCCGCCGTCGCGCAAACGGAAGCGGGCGTGGCCACGACCGCGACGCCAGAGTCGTCGCACGACGCCGCGGCACCCTGGAACCCCGAGCTCGCGCCCGGGCCTTCGCTCCCCGACGCGGGCTTCGTTTTCCCTCCGTTTTCGTTCGACGCCGGAGTCACCGAGCGGAGTAACGCGAGCCGCGCGCCGAGCAGCCTCGGATGTGCCGTGGTCGCGCCGGGTCGAGCACATCACGGTGGCTCGACGAACGGCACGATGAGTGCCGCGTCCGGCGCCGGCACTCTCGCTCTGGTCGGCTGCGTCGTCGGTCTCGCCGCTATGCGGAGACGGACTGCTGCTCGAGCGCGACGTCGGCGGCCGCTTCGAGCTCGAGGGGGCGCTCGCGCTCGCTCCGCGAGGTCGCTTCCTCGTTCACCTTGACGCTCACGATGCGAGAAACGCCGGGCTCGCCCATGGTCACGCCGTAGAGCACGTCGACCGATTGCATCGTCGACTTGATGTGCGTGATGAGGATGAACTGCGACCGCTCCGTCATGCGGCGGATCGCCTCGTTGTAACGTTTGACGTTCGCCTCGTCGAGCGGGGCATCGACCTCGTCGAGGATGCAGAACGGCGAGGGACGATGACGGAAGATCGCGAAGATGAGCGCCGTCGCGGTCAGGGCTTTTTCACCGCCGCTCATGAGCTCGATGTTGCCGAGGCGCTTGCCCGGCGGCTGAGCCATGATTTCGACGCCGGTCTCGAGCAAGTCTTCCGGATTGGTGAGCGATAGCTCGGCCTTGCCACCGCGGAAGAGCTCGTGGAAGGTGCGCTTGAAGAGCTCGTTCACGGAGTCGAAGGTCTCCTTGAACCTGCGGCGCGACTCCTTGTTCATGTGCTTGATCGCGCGCTCGAGGTCGAGGAGGGCCTTGTCGATGTCCTCTTTCTGTCCGTTGAGCTCGACGAAGCGCGTCTCCGCATCTTCGTATTCGGTCTTGGCGTCGAGGTTCACCGGGCCCATGCGCTCGATGAGCTTCGCGAGCTCGTCGATGCGGCGACGGTGTTCGGCGTCCGGCGCGGGGCGCGCGTGGTATTTCCCCACGATGCGGTGCAGATCGAGCCCGCGGAACCGTTCGCGGACGCCCTGAAGCAGGTGCTCGCGCTCGAGCTCGAGCTTCTGAACGCGGAGTTCGTGCTCGCGGCCCGACTCTTCGAGCGTCGAGAGCGCGCCGCGGAGCGCCCGGAGCGCCGCCTCCTGTTCGCCGAGCACGCCGCGGAGCTCGTCGAGGCGCTTCCGGATCTCGTCGTGGACCTGGTGCGCCGCTTCGGCCACGCCGTGCGCTGCGGCGCGTTCTTCGCGCGCCTTTACGATGTGCGCCGCGGTTTGACCGAAGCTCTCCGCGGCCGCGCACGCATCTTCCTCGACGCGGCGCGAGCGTTCGACGTTGTCCGACAGGGAGCTCGCGAGCCGAGCGATCGCCGACCGCGAGCCTTCGACCTGTTCGCGCACCTGGGCGAGCCGCACCTTGCGCTCGGTGACGAGCGTGGCGTGAGCGGAAACGCGCTCCTTCCACGCGGCGGCGCCTTCGGAAGCGCGAGCGAGCGCGGTGCGTCCTTGTTCGAGCCGTCGCTCGAGATCGTCCAGTTGAGCGCGCGCCGCGGTCTCTTCCCCGTGCGCGGCTTCGAGTGAGCGCGCGAGCTCGGCGAGCTCCGTCGCGAGCGTCGCGCGGCGCCGGGTGGCGCGCTCGGCTTCGCTGACGGTGCGCGAGAGGTCTTTTTCCGCGCCGACGTGGAGCAGCTCGGTCTCGTGGGCGCCGGTGCGCGCGCGATCGAGCGACGCGCCGAGCTCGGTCATGCGCGCACGCAAGGTGCGGTGCGCTTCCGCCGCGTCGTGGACCTGACGATCGCGTAGCTCCACTTCGTGCGCGAGCTGGCGCATTTCGCGCTTTTGTTCGAGCATCGCCGAAGCGACGTCGTCGCTCGAGCCGCCGCTGATGATACCGTCGGGTCGGACGACCGTGCCGTCGAGCGAGACCGCGGTCACTCCCGCCGTTTGGCGAACCACGGCGAGCGCCTCGGCCGGCGTGTTGCAAAGGACGGCGTCGCCGACGAGCGCGCGCACCAAGCCTTCGTGACCCGGCGCATAGCCGAGCACGTCGGCGACCCAGCCGATCGCCGGCTCTTCTGGGGCAGCGGTGCGACGCGCGCCCGCCACGTAGCGCGGATTTTCCGGGAGCACCGTGGCGCGTCCGCGACCGCTGGCACGGAGAGCGTCGAGCAATTCGACGCCCCGCTCCGGATCCGCGACGACCACGCACTGCAAGCGATCGCCGAGAAGCCCGGTGACGGCCGCGGTGTACTCCTCGGGCACTTCGAGACGGTCGGCGACCATGCCGAGCACGCCGGCTTCGCCGCCCGACAAGAGCGCGCGCACGCCGGTTCCGACGCCTTCGAGGCGACGGTGCAAGTCTTCGAGCGCGCGGAGGCGGCTTCGCTTCAAGGCGAGCTCGTTCTTGGCCGTGTCGAGCGTTCGTTCTGCGTCGCGCGCCTGCGGACGGAGGCCTTCGAGATCGCGTTCGAGCTCGGCGAGCTCGACGGCGCTGAGCCGCTTGCCTTCTTCACGCTCGGCGACGCTGCGCCGGAGCGCGGCTTCGTGCGCGACCAGGTTCTCGAGCTCTTCGGAAATGCTCTCGAGCTCCGCCGCGGTGCGATCGCGGCGCGCGCTGTGCTCGGAAATGCGACGGCCGACGCCGTCGAGTCGCGCGCGAACCGCCGCCGCCGACGTCGAAGCGTCGGCGACCTCGCGACGCAACGTTTCGGCGAGCTGATCGGCGCCGTCCGCCTCTTTTCGCAGCTCGTCGAGGGCCGTCTCTTCGGCAGTCGCGTCGGTTCCGCGCTCTTCCGCGTCGGCCTCGAGCGCGCGCAGTCGCGACTCGAGCTCGGCCTTCTCGGCCGTGAGCTCCGCGATCCGCGTGGACAGGGTTTCCTTCTCTACGCCGGAAGCCGTCAAACGCTGGTCGAGGTGCGCGAGCTGGTCCTTCGCTCGGGTGAGCTCGCCGTTGAGGATGCTCACCGCGTTGTCGGCCTTGAACGCCGCTTGCGCGGCGGCCTCGGAGCGCTCCTCGACCTCGGCGGCCTCGGTGCGGGCCGTCGTCAACGACAGTTCATCGGTTTGGACGCGTGCTCGCGCTTCGGTGGTCTCGACGCCGGCGCGATGAAGCGCCTCTCGAAAGACCTGGTCCATCACGATGATTTCGAGCAGCTGGTGCGAGCTCTGGTGGAGCATCAGCTCCTCGAGCTCCTCGCGGTAAACGACGAACCGTTCGGCCTTCGCTGCCTGGCGCTTGAGCGACGAGCGCGTCCGTTCGATCTCCGCGATGATGTCGCCCACGCGCAGCAAATTTTGCCGCGTCTGCTCCATCTTCCGCTCGGCTTCGCGGCGGTGCTTCTTGTACTTGGTGATCCCGGCGGCTTCTTCGATGAAGAGCCGGCGATCTTCGGCCCGCGACGTCACGATCTGGCCGATGCGGCCTTGCTCGACGATCGAGTACGCCTTGGTGCCGACGCCGGTTCCGAGAAAAAGGTCCGTGACGTCGCGCAGGCGCACGACGGTGCGGTTGATGAGGTACTCGCTCGTGCCGTCGCGAAACAGCCGTCGCGTGATCGCGATCTCGGCGAAGTTCGCGAACTCGACGGGGAGGGAGCGCGCGTACTCCTTGTCGGTGTTGTCGAACGTCATGGTGACTTCGGCAAAACCGTGCGGCCCTCGCGACTCGGAGCCGTTGAAGATCACGTCTTCCATGGCCCGACCACGCAGATGCTTCGGGCTCTGTTCGCCCATGCACCAGCGAATCGAATCGACGATGTTCGATTTGCCGCAGCCGTTCGGCCCGACAATTCCGATGACGTCGTGGTCGAAGTGGATCACCGTGCGGTCCACGAAGGACTTGAATCCGCAGATCTCCAGCTTCTTGATGTGCATCGATACGGCTTCCCTCTTATCTCAAGTGCTCGAGCGGGCCATGAAACGTGCCAAATGACGAGTGCCGTGGCGTCACGGCATGCCATGTATGGTCACGTCAGCTCACGAGCACCAGTATCATCCGTGCAGGGTTTTCCACAAGCCCGAATTTCTGTGACGTTTCATGGTCGGCCCTCATGTTTGGGGGCACCTTGAGCACGCTCGACTTCGCGAGAATGCCGTCCTCGACGGTTGACAGAAGGGCCCTCGCTGCACAGTTGAAGACGCGGTAGGAAGGAACCGGAGACCGATCATGACGTACGAGTACGCGTGCGGGGCCTGTGGCCACGAATGGGAAGCCGAGCAGAGAATCAGCGAAGCGCCGCTGAAAAAGTGCCCGAAGTGTGGAAAATTACACGCGAAACGGCAGATTTCTCGCGGGGCGGGCTTCATCTTGAAGGGCGGCGGGTGGTACGCGGACGGCTACGGCTCTAGCTCCGGAAAGTCGGGCGGAGACTCCGGGGGCAGCAAGTCCGAATCGTCGAACTCCACGAAGGCATCCACGACCGGCACCACCACCGAGACGAAGTCGGAGTCGAAGGACACGTCACCCAAAACCCCGAGCGACGACTCGAAACCGAGCGGCGACTCGAAGTCGAAAACGGCCGCAGCGTAGTCTTCAAAGTTACCATGAGTGAAAAGGGTCGCCTCAGCGAAGTCCGGGCTCAAATTGCGGAGCTCGATCGGGCGGTCGCACGCTCTCTCGAAGAGCGTGCGGCGTTGTCGAAGTCGATCCGGAGTTTGGCGGAGGCCGGTGGGTTCGTCGCCGAGTTCGATCGCGACCCGCTGAAGTTCATCGAGGAGCTCCCTGAAGGCGCGCTTTCGAAAGACGCGCTGCGGGCCATCTTCGGTCAGGTCACCGCTGCGGGTCGTTCGCTAGAACGCCCGATTCGCGTCGCTTACGTCGGCGCGACGGGCGGCTTTTGCCATCTGATGGCTCGACTGCACTTCGGCACTGCGGCGAACCTCGTCGAATGCGTGACGGTCGCCGACGCGCTCGAAGAAGTGAAGCGGCAACGGTCAACGTTGTGCGTCTTCCCGTTCGAGTCGTCGGTGGACGGGCTCATCTTGCCGGCGATCTTTGCGCTTGCAGAGACGGACCTGGTCCTCGTCGCCGAACGCACCTTGCCAGCGATGCTGAACCTCATGAGCGCGACGGGCTCGGCCGGCCCGATCGAGAAAATCTACGGATCCTCGCTCAGCCACGCGGCGTCCGAGCGATTCCGAAAGCGCGAGTATCCGCGCGCCGAAGTGCTCGACGTTCGCTCGCCGAGCGAAGCGGCAAAAGCGGCGAAAGGCGACCCCACGAGTGCGGCGGTCGTTCCCGAAGCGACGGGTCGCGAAGCCGGGCTCGAGATGGTCAAAGAGGGCGTGGGCGACGAAGCCGATTTGCGATCGCGGTACGGCGTCGTCGGCGCGCGTCCGGCGAGCCGCACGGGGAACGATACGACGTCGTTGTTGTTCAGTCTCGACGACGCGCCGGGCACGCTGTTCCAGGTGCTCGGACACTTTGCGGAGCGCGGGATCAACCTGAAGAAAATCCAATCGCGGCCCGTTCGCGGCGCGAGCTGGGACTACATCTTTTACGTCGAGGTGGCGGGTCACAACACCGATCGCGCCGTCGTGACCGCACTCGGCGCGGTGAAGGGTTCGACGAAGTATCTGAAGCTGCTCGGCTCCTTCCCGAACGAGAGCTGAGCCTTCCGGACGAGAACGTCCGGGCCCGGGCGCTGAACGCCCTGCTGCGTTTGGTGTAGGCTTGCCGGCGTCATGATTCGTCTGGTCACGCCGTCCATCGAGCAACTGGTCCCGTACGAAGCGGGCAAGCCCATCGAGGAGCTGACCCGCGAGCTCGGCATCCGCGACGTCGTGAAGCTGGCGTCGAACGAGAACCCGTTCGGCCCGTCGCCGCTCGCCGTCGAGGCCGCGAAAATGGCGCTGTCCAGCGCGCATCGTTACCCCGACGCGAGCGCGTACAGTCTTCGCGAACGTCTCTCGGCGAAGCTCGGCGTGCCGATGAGCGAGGTGATTCTCGGCAACGGTTCGAACGAGCTCCTCGAGCTCCTGGTGCGCACGTTCACGACCGCCGACGACCATATCGTCTTTGCCGAGCCGTCGTTCGTCGTTTATCGGCTCGCGGCGCTCGCGCACGGGGTGTCGTTCACGGCGGTGCCGCTCACCAACGACACGCACGATCTCGATCGCATGCTCGCGGCCGTGACGCCGAAGACCAGGCTGGTCTTCATCGCCAATCCGAATAATCCGACGGGTACGGCGGTGAGCCGCAAGGCGCTCGAGCGGTTTCTCTCGGCCGTTCCCGAGCACGTCATCGTGGCGATGGACGAGGCGTACATCGAATACGCGGACGCTCCGGACTTTCCCGATTGTCTCGAGCTCCGCGGAGCGCGCGAGCGCCTCGTCGTGCTCCGGACGTTCTCGAAGATCTACGGACTCGCCGCGCTTCGCGTCGGGTACGCCGTTGCACCGCCCCGGCTCGTCGACTACATGAACCGCGTGCGCGCCCCGTTCAACGTGAGCACCATTGGACAAGTGGCGGCGCTCGCCGCGCTCGACGATACGGAGCACGTCGTCCGGAGCCGCCGCGAAAACGCGTCCGAGCGGGCGCGGCTCACGCGCGCACTGGGCGCGCTCGGCGTCAGGGTGACGCCCAGTCAGGCGAACTTCGTCTACTTCGACGCGGGGCGCCCGGCGCGGCCGATCTACGAGGCGTTGCTCCGGAAGGGCGTCATCGTCCGACCTTTCGGCGCGCTGCCGACGAGCATTCGGGTCACCGTCGGAACACCGCCGGAAAATGAACGTTTTCTCGAAGCGTTCGGAACGTGATCTCGTTTTTGCGATCGCTCCGGAACGCCGCGCCTCATCATCTTGGATCGGGGAAAGCCAGATGAAACTCGTCGCGCGCTCGCTCCTCGCCGTTTCGCTGGTCCTCACCGGATGCGCGAAAAAAGACGACGTGGTCGTCGAGTCGTCGGATCGCGTCCACGTCACCGACGCCGACATCGACAAGGATCCCGTGGCGCTCTTGCCGGGCGGCGCGGTCGGGATCACGCGCGTCGACGTGCCGCAAGTGTTCCGGTCGCAATTCGGACCGCGACTCCTCTCGGTCGTGAACGCGCGCATCCCGCTTCCGCCGAGCGCCGGGTTCGACCCGCAGCGCGATCTGTCGGCGTTGTACATCGGCGTCTACTCCATGGAGGGCGCGAACTCCGCAGGCGTCGCCGTCGGCACGTTCAACCCGAGCGCGATCGACGCGGCCGCCGACGGCACGACGATGACGCCGCTCGGCGCGCCGCTCGTGAAGACGAACTACACCGGGAGAACGATCTACGTGTCTCGCAACGTCGGGTTCGCGGTGCTCACCGCGAACACCGTGGTGTTCGGCGACGAGACCGGGATCCGTCGCGTTCTCGACCGAGTTTCGGAGGGGCGCGCGCAGCACGACCTACCGGCGTGGATAGATAGCGTGCTCACGACGCCGAACGCCGCGCTCGCGCTCGCGTTCGACTTCACCGGGCAAGCGCCGGTCCAGTCGCTCGTGAAGACCTTGCCGTTTCTGTCCGGCGTGAAGACCGCGCGCGCCCTCGGTAACTTCGAAGCGCCGGGAATGAACTTCGTCGGTAGCTTGACGTATCCGGACGCGCAAACCGCCCAGACCGCCGCGGCGTCGATCCTGAACATCAACCAGATGGTGAGCTCCTACGGGTTCTTGATGTCGCTCGCCGGCATCGGAAACCCGATTCAGAAACTCGACGCGACCGCGGTCGGAAGCGACGCACAGTTCGCCCTATCTCTTCAGGCAAACGCGGTCCAATGGGCGCTCGGGCAACTCATCGATCGATTGAGCGCCCCGCAAACCGCCGTTCCCGCTCAGAGTTCCACGCAATCCTTGCAGTCGGGCAGTCAGCCGTGAGAACGGGGGACGCATGAGTCGTCTCGTCGTGCGTCCGGCAGATCGGCCACTCTCCGGCAGCGTGCCCGTCCCGAGCGACAAGAGCATCGGGCATCGGGCGCTGATCTTCGCGTCGCTGTCGCGCGGTCGCTCGACGATTCGCGGCTTCTCGTACGGTGAAGACAACGTCGCGACGATGAAGGCGTTCGCGCAGATGGGCGTCGCCTTCGAAGACGACGGACAGGGAACCGTGTCGGCGATCGGGCGGGGCCTCGACGCGCTCACCGTGCCGCCTTCGCCCATCGACTGCGGTAACTCCGGAACGACGATGCGTCTCCTGGCGGGCGTGCTCGCCGCGCAGCCGTTTCGTTCGCACATGGTGGGCGACGCGTCGCTGTCTCGGCGTCCGATGGGTCGCATCGCGCGCCCCCTCCGCGCTCGCGGCGCGACGATCGAGGGCACGCAGCATCCGACGCGCAAAGACGAGATCACGGCGCCGCTCGAGATCGGTCCGCTCGATGCCGGCATTCGCCTCGGCGGGCTCGAGTACAAGGCGCCGGTGTCGAGCGCGCAGGTGAAGAGCGCGCTCCTTCTGTCGGGTCTCTTCGCGTCGGGGCCGACCGTCGTCTACGAGCCCATCGTCTCGAGGGATCACACCGAGCGCATGTTGTCGGCGCTCGGCGTTCCGATCCGTTCGGTGGGCACCATGGTGAGCCTCGAGCCGCCGGCGAACCCGCTCGCCATCGGCGAGTTCGACGTGGAGCTCCCGGGGGATCTCTCGGCTGCAGCTTTCGTGCTCGTGGCCGGCATAATCGTAGGCGGGAGCACCGTGACGACGCGGCGCACCGGCCTCAACCCGACACGCGCCGGAATCATCGACGTCATTCGCGCCTTCGGCGGCGCGCTCGCGGCGGAAACCCGTGGCGACGTCCTCGGTGAATCGTTCGGCGAAATCACGGTACGCGCTTCGGCCTTGCGCGCGACGCCGATCGGCGGCGAGCTCGCGACGCGTAGCATCGACGAAATTCCGATCGCTTGTGCGCTCGCGGCGCGTGCGACGGGGACGACGGTGTTCAGCGAGGTCGGCGAATTGCGCGTCAAGGAATCGGATCGCATCGCGCAAATGGTGTCGGTGCTCCGTGCCTTCGGCGTCTCCGCCGAGGAGCGAGAAGACGGCATGGCCGTCGTGGGGCGTCCGGAAGGGCGGCTCACGGCGGCGCGGGTGGCGAGCCACGGCGATCATCGGATCGCGATGTCAGCGGCGGTGCTCGGGCTCGTCGCCGACGGCGAGACCGTCATCGACGACGTCGATTGCATCGCGACGAGCTTTCCGCGCTTCGTCGGCACTCTGCGCGGCCTCGGTGCGAGCGTCGAGGTTCAGACGTGAGGCCCGGCGAACCGCGCGTCGCCATCGACGGACCGGCGGGCGCCGGGAAGAGCACGGTGTCCCAGCGCGTCGCCGATCGACTCGGTTACGTTCTGGTGGACAGCGGTGCGCTCTACCGGAGCGTCGCGCTCGCGGCGAAGAACGCGGAAGTCTCGTGGGACGACGAGCGCGGCGTGTCGCGACTCGCCGCCGATCTCGTGGCGCGCGACGCCATTCGATTCGAGCCGATTCCGGGCGCCGGTCTCAAGCTGTTTCTCGAAGGCACCGACGTCTCGTCGGCCATCCGCACCCAGGAGATGGGGCAGGGAGCGAGTCGAGTGAGCGCGCTGCCGTCGGTGCGCGCCGCGCTCCTCGACATGCAGCGCCACGCGGCGCGGTTCGGCGGCGTCGTGCTCGAGGGTCGCGACATCGGTACCGTCGTTTTGCCCGACGCCGAGGCGAAGTTTTATCTCACCGCGTCCGTCGAGGTTCGCGCGGAGCGCCGTTACAAGGAGCTCTTGTCGCGGGGCGTCGCCGCGGAGCTCGCCACCGTGCGTAGCGAAGTAGAGGAGCGCGATCGCCGCGACACGGAGCGATCCGTCTCGCCCCTCGCTCAAGCAGCCGACGCGATGCTCGTCGATAGCACTCGGATGACGATCGACGAGGTCGTCGATTTCATCGTCCTCGCCATCGGAAAAGTCCGCGATCGTCTGCGAGCCGAGATGCGGGGGTGACGCGCGCGCGGCTGCTCATCGCCGGGGCGCTCCTTTCCGTCGGTTGCGCCGAATCGCTCCCGCCTCCCACCGACCCAGGGCCGCTCTTCGACCGCCCGAGCACGGTCTTGCCCGCCGACCTCGACGTCGCGATCCGCCTCGATCTCGACGCGGCCCGCCGGCTCTTCGGCGTGAACGTCGCGCGCTCGCTCGAGCTCGGGGTCGTCGACGCGAAGGAAGATCCGGCGACTGCGGCGCTCGTCACCGACGCGTTCGCAAAAGCAAAGACGGCGTGGATTGCGCTTCGCCCCGGTCTTCCGGCGCGGCTCACCGACAACGTACTCGTCTTGCGCGGCGACTTCGGCGCGTTCGATCCGAGCCTCGATCCGAAGACGCGATTCGGCGTTCCGGCGGATCTCGGCGCGGGGTGGCTATCGTTTTCGCGACCGAGACCCGCCCGTCGTTCGGCGCCGGCGCGGATCTACGTCAAAGGCGGCGAGTGGATCGTGTTCGTCTCGGAAGCGGAGGTCGACAGCACCGCGCGCGTCGTCGAACGGCGGCAGATCGACGAACACGTCGAGCCGCCGGATCGCGGGCTCGTCGCGCTCGCAGCGCGCACCGAGCCGCTCGTCCCGATGGTCGCCGAGCGGTTTCCCGCCGTCGCCGACACGCTGCGCGGCGCGTCCCTCGTGCAAGCGAGCGCGGCGGCCGACGATCGCGGGCTCAAAGCGACCCTCGAGGTGCAGTTTTCGGAAGAGACCGACGCCGAGGCGGCGCAAGGGCGCATGCGAAAATTGCTCGAGATCCTCCGCGCGAGCGACGGCGTGTTCGGCATTCTCGCGAAGGGCGCCGACGCCACCGTCGTCGGGCCGGCGTTGGTCGTCCGCATCACGCTCGACGCGCGGGCATTCGCGGATTTCGTCGGATCGCTGAGTGGACCCTCGGGTGGGTCGTGACGTGAGCGAGACGGAAACAGACGCGGTGGACGGCGCCCGCAACGTCGTTCCGCCGTCGAGCGCCGTTCGCACAGAACGTCGAACGAACTTCGCGCGCTGGTCGCGCTTCGCTCCATGGATCGTCGGCGCGGTCGCGCTCGTCGTGTTCTTGCCGAGTGTGTTCGACGGCTTCGTCTTCGACGACGTCGTGATCATCCAGAACAATCCGGCAGTGCACGGCTGGGACGGCGTGCGCGCGGCGTTCAGCGTCTGGCGATGGTCGGAAGGCGCGCGCGATCACGCCGTGGGCGGTCTCGGGTATTTCCGTCCGCTGGTCACGTTGAGCTACATCGTCGATTGGACCCTCGGTCGCGGTAGAGCAGGCTTCTTTCACGCGACGAACGTCCTCTGGCACGCGATCGCCGCGGTGCTCGCGACGCGGGTGGCCGTTCGCTGGACGAACAGCACCGCGTGGGGCGTCGCGGCGGCCCTTTTGTTCGCGTTGCACCCGACGCGAACCGAAAGCGTCGTTTGGGTTTCGGGTCGCACCGACCTCATGATGACGGTGTTTTTGCTCGCCGCGCTCGAGCTCGCGCGCGCCGCGATTGGCGCCGCGAACGCGCCGCGACCCGTTGCCGCCGCCGACCCTGCGACGAAGCCGACGACGCGCGTGCACGGCGCACGCGTCGGCCTTTTTCTTTTCGCGGCGACGCTGTCGGCGTGCGCGGCGTTTCTCTGCAAGGAAGCCGCCGCTGGTCTTCCGCTTCTCTTTCTCGTCGAGGTGCTTGCCACGCACGGTGAGCGGGAACGACGGCCCTGGCGTCTTTCGCTCGCCGGTGCGACCGCGCTCTCGGCGACGTACCTCGGTGTTCGTTTCCTGTTCATGCCGATCCTCACGGCGCGCGCGCTCGTCACGCCGCTCGACGGCCTGGTCACGGTCGCCGCATACGCGAAGCGCGTCGTGTTTCCGTGGCCGCAGACCTTTTTCTATCAGCCGGCGATCGCCGGGCCCGGCGGTGTCGTGCACCCGGCGGCGCTCGTTGGGCTCGGCGCATGTGTGTGCGCCGGCTACGTCGCCGTCGTCGTCGTCGCGCTCCGTCGCGATCGCGTGGCGGCAGCGGCGCTCGTCGCAGCCGTGGCGTTCATCGCGCCGGTCCTCAATTTTTTCAATACGGGCATTCCGAACACCAGCGCGGATCGGTTTCTCTATTTGCCGCTGCTCCTCGTCGCGATCGGCGCGGCGCGACTCGCTTCGAGGTGGCCGGCGCCGTCGAATCGGCGAACGGCGTGGCTCGCGTTCGGCGGCGTGCTCGCCGTCGCGTGCGGCGTCGATGGGGTACGCATGCTCGACTTCCGCGACGACTCCACGCTGTGGCGCGCCGAGCTAGGCACCAATCCAGAAAATCCACTGGCGCTCCGAGAGCTCGCCCGCGTCGCCGTCGATACCGGTGACGTCGCGGGCGCCGAAGCGTTGCTCGATCACGCGCTCTCGCCCGGCGCGCTTCGTTTCGTTCAGATCGCGACGCCGTGGTTTCGTCTGATCACCGGCCTTCGCCGGCTCGATCTCTTCGCGCTTCGGGTCGCCGACGGCGACGTCGTGCGACTCGAGGCGTTGCTCGGCGAACTGCGCGCGATCGCGAAAGGCGACGAACGCGTCGGGCGTGCCGACCCCGCGCATGCGACCGACGTGCCTCGAATCCCCGACGTCGACCCGGCGTCGTTTCGCACGTTGATGCGCGATCCGTCGCGCGCGCTCCTCTTCGCCACCGGCGGCATCGTCGCCGCGCGTCTCGGTCATCGCGCCGAAGCGCGCGCGTGGCTCGGGCGCGTCCCCATCGACGATTTTAGCGACGTGCCCAATCCCGCGCGCCTCGTCCTCGCTCGAGCCGCCGTGTTCGATTTCGAGGGGGCACGCGGCTGGCTCTCGCGTCTCAGTGGGGGCCCGAACGGCCCCCCCTTGTACGCGATCGAGCTCGCGGGACAGATCGCCGGCGCCGAACGCCGATTTTCGGACTCGAACGCGCCGCGCACGGTCGAAAGCAGAGTGCGTCGCGCCGAAGCCCTCGCGGACCTCGGCGCTTACCTCGCCGCGCTCCGCGAGCTGCGCCCCGCTTACGACGCGGCGCCCGACGCGGCGCTCGCACGGCTCTACGTCCAATTGCTCACCTTCGCCGGGTTGCCGTCCGAGGCGACCCTCGAGGCCACGCGGTGGCTCGGCCCGGAGCAAGGGCCCGTCGCCGTCCGCGCCCTCGTCGCGGAGCTCCCGGCGGAGCTCCGGCACTGCCGCCCGGTCGCGGAACCGAGCCCGTGGTGGCACCCGCGGGTTTCGAAGTAGGGTCCGCGCGCGTGACCGACCCACCGACCCCGCTGCGGCGGCGAACGCCGCTGTCGTTTCGAGCCTTGTCGCTGGCGATGCTCGCGCTCGCCGTGGTGGTTCTTTCGGTCGGTGGCGAGCTGTATTTCAAGTTCGTCTATTACGACCGCATCGCGTCCAGCCATGTGCCGGCGAGTGCCGCGTTCGCGCTTCGCCTCGACGTCAGCCAAGCCGTCTTCTACGAACCGGTGCGGCGCTACTTCTTGCCGATGCTCGGCGGCCCTGGGCTCCCGTTGGAGCAAGGCGACGAACACATCACGGCGATCGAGCACGCGAGCGGACTCCTGCGGAGCGATCTGCGCGAGGTCGTGTTCGCGGGGCGAGTCGGTTTCGACGATTGGGTCATCGTGCTGAACGGGCTCTTCCCGAAAGACACGCCGTCGAGCGGGCTCGTGCCGACCTTGGCGACCGAACCGGGTTGGACCCACACAGGCGCCATTGCCGTGTCGGCGCGCGGCGTCGTCGTGGGCCGAGCCGGCGACGGCGTCGTGCTCATTGCCTCGAGCAAGGCGTGGTTCGACGAGGCCGCGACCGGCAGCGGCGGCGCGGATGCACTCGGGCTCAAGACGGCGGGGGCGGGGAGCTTCGGGCTCGGACGCGAGGCACTCGGACGTCTCGCGCGCACTCCGGCCGTCCTGGCGACCGGCGACCTCGCAGGCCTCTATCAGCAGCTTACCGGAGTGCGCGGTTCGCTCGGCGCGGGCGAACGCATCGAAGCTCGAGCCGCATTTTCCGCTCCTGACGCCCGTGTGGCGCGCCAAGCCGCCGAGGAGACCCTGGCCATGCTGCGCGCGCTGAGCCGTTCGGTCCCGACGGCGCTCGGCGGCGCCCTCCTCGCCGGAGTCGAGCGGTCCTCGGTCCAGTCCGACGAGGGGACGGATCCCGTGCTCGTGGTCACCTGGGAACGGATCGAAGCGGACCGGGCGCTGGCAGCACTGGCCGAAAGTAGCCGGCGCTGAGTGCCGGGCGGCGTGCGGCGACGGGGCGCCCAGAGTTGACTCGACCGGGGCCGTGGGGTACCTCAGCCCGGCTCGGTCGAAAAGGGCCCGCGCGAGCGGTGCTCCGAGTGGCCCTTCGAACCCGAGGTCTCTCCACGGAGGTTTTTCCAAGAATCCATGTCTGCCACTGAAATAACAACCAACCCCAACCAGAGTGAGAACTTCGCCGCACTCTTCGAGACGACTGCCACGGAAACGGGCGGTCTCGACACAGGCGGAGAAGGTCAGATCGTCAGCGGTATCGTGGTTCAGGTGAACCGCGACTCCGTCGTGGTGGACATCGGTGGGAAGAGCGAAGGGGTAATCTCCAAGAACGAGTTCATCGACGCGGCGGGCGAAGTCCACGTCCGCGCCGGTGACCGTGTCGACGTGTTCGTCGAGAGCCGCGAGACCGACGACGGCCTCATCTCCTTGTCGAAGGAAAAAGCCGACAAGATGAAGGTGTGGGACGAGATCTCGAGCGCGTGCGAACGCGACGAGATCATCGAAGGCACCATCACTCAGCGCGTGAAGGGCGGACTCTCCGTCACCATCAAGGGTGGCGTTAAGGCATTCCTCCCCGGTTCCCAAGTCGACCTGCGGCCCATCCGCAACCTCGACAAGCTGATCGGCCAGACCTACCAATTCAAGGTCATCAAGTTCAACAAAAAGCGCGGCAATATCGTGCTTTCGCGTCGTGTTCTCCTCGAGAAGGAGCGCGACGAGCAGAAGACCAAGACGCTCGAAACCCTCGAAGAGGGCAAGGTCGTCAAGGGCGTCATCAAGAACATCACCGAGTACGGCGCG
>DATBBD010000120.1:0-9392 GCA_036271175.1 Polyangiaceae bacterium
CGACCCGACCAAGTGCGAAAGCGCGAGATCCATGTTGTCGCCGCCGAGGAGAATGTGATCGCCGACGGCGATGCGGCGGAGTCCGAGCGAGCCGTCGATTTCGATGGCTTCGACGGCCGAGAGATCCGTCGTGCCGCCGCCCACGTCGATGATGAGCACGACGTCGCCCGCGACGAGGAGTTTCCGCCAGCCGTCGCCCGCGTTCTCGATGAACGAGTAGAGCGCCGCTTGCGGCTCTTCGAGGAGCGTCACGTCTTCCATGCCCGCGGCGTAAGCGGCTTCGACGGTGAGATCGCGCGCGGCCGCGTCGAACGACGCCGGCACCGTGAGCACGATGGATTGCTCGCGAAGCGGCGCGCGCCCGCGCGACGCGCCGTGATCCCACGCCTCGGCGAGGTGGTCCAAGTAGCGAAACGACGCCTCGACCGGCGAAATTTTTTCGACGTCTTCCGGCGCTCCGAGCGGCAACAGCGGCGCGCGCCGGTCCACGCCGGCATACGAGAGCCAGCTCTTCGCGCTCGAGATCACGCGAAGCGGCGCTTCGCGCGCGCGTTCCCGCGCGTACGCTCCGACGGCGAAGGTCCGCTGTTCGTCCCACGGCAGCGCGAGCGGCCCTTCGCTCGCGTGCGCGAAATAGAGAAAAGAGCCGAGGAGCGGACGCGCTTCGACCGCGCCGCGCGCGACGAGCTGCTCGACGTGAAGCACCTCGGACGTCGTGTTCTCGTCGTCGAGGCTCACCGACGCGAGCGCGGAATGCGTCGTGCCCAGATCGATCCCCACCGAATACGTCGCGGTCATCGTTCGACCTCGGCGGGCGCGACGTACGTCGCGACGTGGCGTTCGACGACCTCCGCGAGCGCGCCTCTGCGCTCGTGGTTCATAGCTCGACCTCGGCGGGCGCGACGAGCGTCGCGTCGTGGCCTTTGACGAGCTCAGGCAAGCGGACGTTCGTGACGCGCCATCCGGAATGGCGGAGCGTGCCGCGGTAGGGCGCGGCGCCGCCGACGTTGCCCGTCAACTTGACGGACGCCGCGGCGTCGTCACCGATGATCACGGCGCTGCCTTCCGGCTCATGGCGCACCCGCGTCACGTCGAAATGCGAACGGAGGGCGCGGCGCGCCCCGGCGTGGACGACCCGCGCCGCGGCGCCGACGTCGCCGTCGGAAAAGGCGTCGATGTCCTGCTCCAAAAAATCCACGAAGCGCCCCTCGCGTTGGAACAACGCGAGCAGTCCGAGCGCGCCGTCGCTCCGTAGCAGTGCGACGTCGATCGCCGTCGTGGATGGAACGGAAACCGACGCGGCCGGCGCGCGCGCGTCTTCGCCGCGATCGCCCGCGGACCGCTCGAGAGAAAGCTCGAGCAACGCCCGGACGCGGCCCGCGAGCGGAGGGTCGAACACGATGCGGAACGCGACGAGGATCGAAAGCCAGATCCGCGCGAAGAACGAGGGCGCTTCGGGCACGTGCGAGGTGTAAATCACCCGGTCGGGAGGCGTCACATCCTTTTGTGAGCACGCCCGGAGACGGAACCCTAGCGACGGCTCATCGCCCGGGTTGCGGCGTGCGGGACGTCGCTCGTCTTTGCGGGGATCAGGCTCGAAATGGCTTGTTTCACGACCGGCTCGGTGAGCGGGTCGTTCACGGCGCGTTCGATGACCTCGACGCCATCGGCGCCCCCGAGGTGAACCAGGATCTTCGCGGCGTCGATCACCGCGGCGACCAGGGCGTCGTCGTCGGCGGTCGCGCGGTAGAGCGAGAAGAACGTCCGAACGTCGTCGAACTCGCTCGCCGTCGCCAGGGTGAGCAGCGCGTGGGCCGCGCGCTTCACGTCGTCCGGCGTGTCGGAAGGATCGTTCAGGTGCGCGGCGAGAAGCGGCGCGGCGCTCTTTTCGCCGACGGCGGAGAGCGCGTCGGCGAGTGGACCCACCGGGGGCGCGCGGAGCACGTCCGAGAGAAAGTCGTAGTGCTGCTTCAGCGCGTCGATCATGTACTCGATGCCGGTGCGCCGCGACGCGAGGAGGCTCCGTGCTTCGGCGAGCACGTCGGGTTGCGTCCGCGCATTGCAGGCGAGGTCGAGCAGGGTCTTCGTGATCGTCGGATCGTCGTTCGTGCCGAGCTCGCGCAAGAGAAACCGCTGAACGGTCGCCATCTGCTCGTCACCGAGCTCGATGGCGTGCGTGATTTGCTCCGCGAGCGTGCCCGTGTCGGAGCCGCCGGCGATCTTGAAGTCGCCGCCATCGACGACGCAGCCTTCGATCTTCGAGCCGAGCGACACGTGACCCGCGTCGCCGCCGCTGCGCGCCGCGGTCAGCCAGACATCGCCGTTCACGTCGCAGAAGGCGAAGCCGCCGGCCGCTGCGTCGCCGCCGATGACCTCGGCGGGCAGCGTGCGCACCCAGCGCAGCGCGCCGTCGCCTTCGTTGAACCCGACGATGATGCGAAAATACGTCGCGGCGAACCGTTGCGAATCGAGGACGAGCTTGTCGCCCACTTCCGCCGGTCTCGCGTAGAAGCGAATCGCGTCGGGCGCGCCGGCTTCGGGTGGCAAAACACGCGTGCCGGTCGGATACCACGCGGGCTTCCCCGGGAGCTCGCGCTCGGCGAGCTTGACCTCGTGACCGCCGGTCGTGGCGGCTTGCGAGATCGCGTCGTCGAAGCGGAGCATCGTGTTTTCGCCGAAGTAAATCGAGCCGCCGATCGCCGTCGCACGGCTCACGACGGTGCGCGCGAGGAGCCGCCCGGCTTCGTCGCCCGTCGTGAGGCTCAGCGCCGAGACGTACTGATTGCCCCACGGCGCGAAGACGATGTCCGAGAGCACGGCGGGGATGCCGACGTCCACGGTCGGCGCCCATTTTCCGACGACGGCGCCCGAGCGGTTCACGGCGACCACGATGCCGCCGCCGCCGGCGTCACTGCCGAGGCTCGCGACCGTCGTGCGACCGTCGTCGCCGGCGCCGCGCAGGTGCTTGTCGGCGATGGGGAGTTGCCACAGCTCTCTGCCGGTCGCGGCGTCCAAGGCGAAAAGATGGCCCTTCGACGTCGAGACCACGACGTTGCCGGCGATCGACGGGCGCGAATCGACGACGCCCGAGTACGACCAGTGCGACGAGCCGTCGAGGGCTACCGCGATCAATCCGGTTTTCGTGATGCCGAGCGCCATGCCGCGCCCGGTCGGAACCGGCACGGACGCGAGGTGCGCGCGAACGGCGGCGATCGATTTCCCGTTGTCGCTCTGCCAATCCGACGCGAACGCGGACGTTTTCATCGATCCCGCGCCGCAGCCGGTGACGAGCGCCGCGAACGCCACGAGCGCGGCCGGCGCAAAGAAGGGGTTCTTCATTGCTTCACTCCACCGCCGACGGAGTGCGCCGCCGAGTCGATGACTTGTTTGACGCGCTTGCTCCCATCTTTGGGCCATCGTTCCGCGACGTCGCTCAAGTACTTGCCGACCTCGTCCGTGCCGAGCTCGCGCAGCTTGCCGACCAGTTTGATCTTCGCGTCGTCCGAGACTTCGCTCGGCGGACGAAACAGGATTTGGTCGAAGCCGGTCTGCATGACGTCGAACCCGACGCGGCCCGTGCGACCGATGAACTGGTCACATTCCGCCCCGACGCAGAGCTGGCCGAGCGCAGCAGCGGCTTCGGGTACGCCCTTGTCGAATGCGAGAAACAACTCCGGGAGCGCCGCATGCGCGTGCAGTTCACCGAGCCCGGACGCGGCCGTCCCGCGCACGACCGCGTCGGGACTCCGGAGCGCTTGCTCGAGCGTCGTCACCGCGATGGGCCCTTTGGTCTTCAGGAGCGCGCGCGTCGCTTGCCGCCGGACCTCGTCCGAACGGTGCCGCGTGTACGGTGCGATCGCCACACTGAGCGACTCTACCTTGAGCTTTTGCGCGGTTTTCATGGCCGCTTCGAGGACCTTTTCGGTGCCCCCTCGCCCGAGCAGCTTCGCGACCAGCGGTGCGGCCGCGACCTTGTCCCCGTCGTCGATCGACTGAAGCGCGCCGACGACCGAGTCTTCGTCGCCTTTCAGCGCCTTGTCGAGCGCGGCGAGTTCCGCGGAGCTGGTCTCCGTGGCCTTTTCTTTGGGGGGGGCGCCTTTTGCGGCTGCATCCGGCGCGGGAACGAACAGCGTGGCGAAGGCCGAGAAGAGCGTGATGTGAATGGCGGTCAGCGAGCGGCGGAGCATCGTTTCTCCCCTAAATTCGTCGCTCCGATGTACCCTGCCCGCGCCTTCCGTGGCAAGGAGCGGCAGCGCGCGAATCATGTCGGACGGTGATCGAGGCCTCGAGTTTCCGCCGATCCGGCTCGAATTGATCGAGGATCTGTCCCCGGAGACCGGCCCTGGGTATCTCCGGCTCGTCCGAAGAAAACTCCGCGCGCACTACCCGGACGGGTCAGTGAGCGACCCCTTCGTGTACGACGAGACCGATCGGCGCGCGATCGACGCGGTCGTCGTCGTGCCTCATTTCGCTGGGTCGCGCGGCGAACGCCGGATTTACCTCCGGAGCTCGTTACGGCCGCCGGTCTACTTCCGAGATCGGACGCGGGATCCGATTGCGCTTCCGGATCGCAAAGGGAGCCTCTGGGAAGTGCCGGCCGGGCTCATCGAAGCCGACGAGCAAACGCCGGAGGGATTGCGCCGTGCGGCGTCGCGGGAGCTCTTCGAAGAGTCGGGCTTCGACGTTCCGCCCGAGCGCCTGGTCGAGCTCGGCCCGAGTACGTTCCCGAGCCCGGGCGTCATCTCCGAGCGTCACTTCTTCTTCGCGGCGGAGGTCGACCCGAGAACGAAGGGAGAGCCCACGCTCGACGGCTCGGCGCTCGAACGGTTCGGCGAGGTCGTCGATACGTCGCTCGACGACGCACTCGCGCGATGCCGGAACGGCGAGCTCGAAGACGCGAAGACCGAGCTCGCGCTCCGTCGCTTGCGCGAGAGGTATCCGTGAGCGCTCCGCGAGTGATCGTGGTCGTGAAGCGCACGCCCTACGATCGCTACATCGAAGAAGAGAACGACCCTGAGGTGAAGCGGCTCCTCAAACGCCGCGATCCGAGCGTGTCGAGCTGGCTCAAGGCGCACCGCGCGCACGTGGCCACGCTCCGGCGCGTCGAATCGGTGTTGAAGCGGCTCGGCGCACGCGTCTGGGTCCTGCATGGGCCGCGGCTCGTGTTCGACGCGAGCGACGCGAAGCTCATCGTCACGGTCGGCGGGGACGGGACGTTGCTCGCCGCTTCGCACCACGTCGGGTCCACGCCGATCCTCGGAGTGAATAGTTCCCCCCACTCGAGCTTCGGCTTTTTCTGTGCGGCGCAGCGCAGCACGGTCGAGCCCATGCTGCGCCGGGCCTTGGACGGCGACCTTCCGGCGCTGACCCTGGCGCGCATGAAGGTCGACGTGAACGGCCGCGTCGTCTCGCGTCGCGTCCTCAACGAGGCGCTCTTCTGCCACGAAGTTCCGGCGGCCGCGTCGCGCTACATGATTCGTCACGGTCGCCGGCAAGAAGCCCAAATTTCGAGCGGGTGCTGGGTCGGTACGGCGTCGGGCTCGACGGGCGCGCTCCGTTCGGCGGGTGGCGTCGTGCTCCCGCTCACGTCGCAGCAGCTCGAGCTCGTCGTGCGCGAACCGTTCGGTGGCGCCGAGACGCCGTACGACATGACGCGGCTCGTCGTCGAGCCGGGCTCCGACGTCGCGATCGTGAACAAGATGCGCGAAGCGCGGCTCTTTCTCGACGGCCCGTTTCAACACGTGGACGTGCGAATTGGCGAGCGCGTGACGTTCGCGGTGTCCGAGGAACCGGTGCACGTGCTCGGGCTTACCGAGCGGCGCGGCCGCAACGAGGGACCGGTCGTGGCGCCGCGGGGAACACGAACGCGGCGAACGCCGCGCACGACGAAGAAGCGCGCGCGCTGATCGCGCTCAGCTCCGCGCCGCGTGCCGGAACAGCGAGAGCTGGCGCCACCCGAGATGGAAGCGCGCTTTTCGCGTCTCTCGGAAATGAGTGACGTAATAGATGAGCATGCTGTCGCGCACCGACCAGAGCCGCGCACGGCAGTACGAGTAGTCGATGTTGCAAAACGACGGCCCGAGGTAAGACCCGCCACGGGTCTTCGCGAACGCTCGCGCCTCGGGTTCGTTGAGCAGGGCAAACGGCTTTCGGACTCCGGGTAAGCGCACGACGAAAATTTCGCGGTCGTTCCAGCTCTTGTCGTAAGAGAACGCGCCGACGAATTGGACGCCGACCGACCACGCGAACGCCGCGGCGAAAGCCACCCGCTGCCACCTCGTCCGGAACACGTCGTCGATGACCGGCGCGAGACAGAGCGCGATGAGCGGCGTCGCGTCCAGCCACGGCCGATACCCGTAAGCCCAGCCGCCCCACCAATCGAACCAAAGACACTGCACGAACATCATCCACGCCATGCCGACGGTGAGCGGCCGGAGGACGAGATAGCGCCGGTCGCGCCAGATCCTGACGGCGCCTTTGCCGGCGAACGCCACGACCGGTGAGAAGACGAGGAGACCGCGCGACGGGCTCGCGAGCAACCCGGCGAGCCCGACGTAAAACGGCGTTTGCCAGAGCGCGTCGCTGCCCGTCTTCGCTTTCGCCATTTGATGGCCGATGATCGATTGCGCGAAGGTGAACGGGCTCCCGAAAAAATGCTCGTTGTACGCCGCGATCGCGAGCGGCGCCGGTACGAGACCGAGCACGAAGGGCGCGAGCGTTTTCCGCAGATAGAGCGCGCGGTATACGACGACCGCGAGAACGAGAACGAGACTCGTCGGGCGACAGGCGACCGCGACGCCGAAGGCGAGGCCGGAGAGCGCCGTCGGCAACGTCCGTTCGGGCCAGCGAACGAGCGGGAGCGCGCCGGCGCAGAGAAAAAAGATGCTCACCGTTTGTTGCCAGAGGTTTTGACTGGCGATGGCCCATGCACAGGTACCGAGTCCGAACGTCAACGCGACGGCGAGCGATCCCTTTTCGGACGCAAAGCGCCGCGCCATCCAATAAAGAAGCACGACGCTCGCCGCGACGAGCATCGACGCGTGGAGTTTCGCCACTGCGAGCCCGAGCTCGAATTTCGTCCCGAACGCCGGGTCGAGCTTGTCGAGCAGCCACACGAGCGGGAACAAAGTGAGCCCTGGGACGGGGCCGAACGTGTTCACGTACACGCCGCGCGTCGGCGAGCGAACGAGGTGATAGCGGGGGCCGTGCAAGGTGAGATCGCCCGCTTGCCGCCATTTCGAGGCCGGGCGATCGCCGATCCGAGAATCCCAGGAACGGACGTAAAATTCCTCGGTTTCCCAGAGTGGCGGGCGGCTTTGCCAGGCGAACATGGCCGGGTAATCGTCCGGGGTGAACGAGAACGTCCCGTGATGAATCAGCGCGAGCGGCAGATTCATGTTGGGAACCGCGTCGCCCTCTTCCATGGCGGAGCGGTCCACGTTGTAGACGGCGACCAACGCGACGAATAAAAGGGCGCTGAGCCGGAAGCCGGAGCGCGGGCCGATCATCCAGCGACCGTGACCGGGCATTCCCCTCGGCGGTAACTTAGGCAAGGCGAGTCCTCATGCGCGTCCTCATCGAAGCTCATCACCCCGCGCACATTCACTTCTTCAAGAACCCGGTACGGATCTGGCGCGAGCGAAACGACGAGGTGCTTCTGCTCGGTCGCGATCGCGACGTGATGAAGCGGCTCCTCGCCGCATACGACTTCATTCCGAACGAGGTGCTCACCCACGAGCGCAAGAACAACCGCATCCCGATGCAGGAGATGCTCGAACGCCAGCTCAAGGTGCTCGGCAAGATCCGCGAGTTCCAACCCGACATCGTCGCGAGCCTCATGGGCAGCTACGCGCAATCGTCGGCGCTCTTCCGTCTCCCGAACGCGATCTTCACCGATAGCGAATTTCAGAGCTTCAATCACCGGATCGCTCATCCCTTCGCGACTCGCATCTTCACGCCCGAATGCTTCTGGAAGGATCTCGGCAAGAAACAGCGCCGGTACCGCGGATATCACGAACTCGCGTTTCTCCATCCGAATCGTTTCACGGCGCGGCCGGAGGTGCTCGACCTACTCGGCGGTGTCGAACGCGGCTCGTACCTCATCTTTCGCATCTCTGCGTGGAACACGCTGCACGATATCGGAAATCGCGGTTTCGGTGACGCTCTCGACGACTTCCTCGCGACGATTGTGAACCGCGTTACCGTGTTCATCGTGCCGGAGGGCGGCGCCATGCCGTCGCGCTGGGAGAATCTCCGACTGAAAATCCCGCCCGACTACTTCCACGACGCGCTCGCGTTCGCGCGCTTCGTCGTCACGGAGGGCGCGTCCACGGCCAGCGAAGCGGCCTGTCTCGGAGTGCCGGCGGTGTACTTGAACACCACCGAGCGCGGCTATCTGAACGACCAGGAACGTCGATACGGCCTGGTCCACAACTTCAAAGAGGCGGCGCCGGCGCTCGAAAAGACGCTCGATCTCCTCGACCACCCTCCCGATCCGGCAATGCTCGCCCAGAACCAGCGGCGTCTCGTCGACGACCACATCGACGTCACCCCGTACGTGGTCGAACAAATCGACCAGCTCTTGGTCGAACGCGGCCATTCCCGGCGATGATAGGGTCCAAAACCCCGAAGGGCGACGGACCGCGTGCGGCTCGGAACCCCCGGCTCACACTCGTGAAAGCCCGCTTACGACAGGTGCTCGGCGCCATCGCCGCCTTCATCGACCGCGCCGCGGGCGCCATCGGGGGCCTTCGCGCGAGCCTCTTCGTGTGGCCGGTCCTGATCGGCATGGGGCTCGGCATCGGCCTACTCGAGCTCTGGCAACCGCTCTTCACCGCGGGCGTCATGAAGCGGCGCGCCACGACGATGTTCACCCACCAGAGCTTGCTCGCGGTGCTCGCCGGAACGGGCGCCGCGGTCGTCGTCGGAGCCCTCGCGTCGTTCGTTCGAAAGCGGCGCGGCGACCTCCGGCCCTTCCCCGAGGTGTTTCGGGACACCCTGGGTCGCCTCGGGTTTCTCGCGGCCTTGCCGCTCGTGGTCGCGCTCTCGCAGCCGTTCGAAGTCCTCCATACGTCGCTCGTGCTCGCGTTCGCGTTCGTGACCGGCACGCTGTTCACCTACTCGGCGTACCAGTGGTTTTCACGCCGCACCGAGCCGCGCCTTTCCGACAAGTTTCGTGGTCGGGCCGCTTGGGTCGTGCTCGCCCTGTTGATGATCGCCTATTCGGTGACGGCGTCGTGGCTCTCCATCGCGAACCACCTGTCGTTCAACACCGGGCGCAGCGACCTCGGCTTTTACGTGAACATTTTCCGGCAATCGAGCCAGGGGATCCCGCTCGGCTGCTCGCTCTGCGGCGGCAGCCACCTCACCGGGCACTTCGACCCGATCCTCGT
>DATBBD010000121.1:0-2681 GCA_036271175.1 Polyangiaceae bacterium
CCCGCCGACCGTGCTCGGACGCGTCGCCGTGGACGGCAAGGATCAGTTCATCACGCGCCTCGACGGCCCGTCGGCAAAGGCCGGCGTGGAAATCCGCCAAGGCGACCTTCACGTCACGGCCGACAGTCGCATCACCGGCGACGCGCGCGACATTCCCGCGGTCGGTTACGACCACGACTTTCACGACGTCTCGGCGACCTTGCATCTTCCGCCGGGCTACCGGCTCTTTCACGCATCCGGCGCGGACGAGGTGCCGGGCACCTGGGTTCGCCAATGGACGCTGCTCGAGCTCTTTTTGGTGCTGGTGCTCTCGCTCGCGTTTGCGCGACTCTTCGGGCGGGTCTGGGGCGTCGTCGCGTGCGTGACGTTCGTGCTCGTCTTCCCCGAGACGGACACGCTCGAGTGGGTATGGCCGGTCGCGCTCGCCGTCGAAGCGCTGGTTCGTGTCGTTCCCGAGGGCCGTGTTCGCTCGGCGTTTTCCGCGCTTCGGTTGGCCGTTCTCGTCGGCCTCGCGCTCGTCGCGCTGCCGTTTCTCACTCAACACGTTCGCGAAGGGATCTACCCGGCGCTCGCCGAGGACGCCGAGTCGTTCATCGCGCTGCCGCAATTTGGCGAAGCCGCCGCTCCGCCGCCGATGGCCGGTGCCCTCGCTCCCGCAGCGCCGGCGAGCGAACCCGTTCCGCAAGACACGGGCGGCGGAGCCATGAAGGACCGACGTCAGGCGACGGATAGCCTCGGCCAGAGCGTGTCATCGCTCTCCAAGGCGGCGAGCCCCCGCTATCGCCAATTCAACGCGGAGGTCTACGACCCGAACGCCATGGTCCAGACCGGTCCGGGCCTTCCCAGCTGGACCTGGTCGACGACCAGCGTCCACTTCAGCGGCCCGGTGGAGCGCTCGCAACGACTGCACCTCTACTTGCTCTCGCCGCCCGTGAACCTGGTGCTCGCGCTCGTGCGCGCGGCGCTGCTCGCGCTGCTCTTCGTTCGGGTCTTGCCGTTCACGGGTCCGCGCTTCGGTCGCGGCCTCCGCGCGATCGCGTCGACGTCCGCGGTGTGTTGCTTCTTGACGTCCGCGCATCCCGCGCGTGCCGACGTTCCCTCGGCGGATCTGCTCGATCAGCTTCGCCAGCGGTTGCTTCAGAAGCCGGACTGCACGCCGAACTGCGCGTCGAGCTCGCGCCTCGAGCTCGAGGTGCAAAGCGACGTGCTTCGCGTGCGCGTCGAAATCCACGCGGCCGCGGCGATCGCGGTTCCGTTGCCGGGCGGCGCCGCGGATTGGTCCCCCGAACACGTGATCGCGGACGGCAAGGAGGCGACGGGGCTCGTTCGGACCGACGACGGCAAGCTCTGGATCCGTCTCGACGCCGGCACGCACGATCTCGCGCTCGACGGCCGTCTCGCGCCGCGCGAATCGCTGCAGATCGCGCTGCCGTTGAAGCCGCACCACGTCGTCGCGCACGTCGCGGGGTGGGTGCTCGAAGGTTTGCACGAAGACGGGCTTGCCGACGATTCGTTGAAGCTGACGCGCGTCCACGCGGGTGAGGGGACGACGGGGGTCCTGTCGACCGGGCCGCTGCCGCCGTTCGTCCGAGTCGAACGCACGGTGCTCATCGGCCTCAATTGGCAGGTCAGCACGAAGGTCGTGCGAGAGACGCCGCCCGGCTCGGCGATCGTGCTCGAAGTGCCGCTCCTCGCGGGCGAATCGGTGACCACGGCAAATCAGCGCGTCGCGGGCGGCAAGGCGCTCATCAACATGGCGCCCGACGCTTCCGAGGTTTCGTTCCAGTCGGTGCTCGAGGAAAAGTCTCCCATCGTGCTCCAGGCGCCGCCCTCGATGACGTGGGCCGAAGTGTGGCGACTCGACCTCAGTCCGATCTGGCACGCCGAGCTCGCGGGCATCCCGGTGGTTCACGAAGACGCCGCGGAACGCATGCCGGTGTGGCGCCCGTGGCCGCGCGAATCCGCGACGATCACTCTGTCGCGGCCCGCGGGTGTTGCCGGCCAGACGCTGACCATCGACTCGAGCGAGGTCGAGGTGAGCCCTGGGCTTCGGGTTACGGACGCGACGGCGTCGTTCACGGTGCGATCGAGTCGCGGCGTCGAACACACGTTGCGTCTGCCGGAAAGTGCCGAGCTCGAGTCGGTCGCGGTGAACGGCACGCCGGAACCGCTCCGGCAGCGCGGCCGCTCCGTCACGCTGTCGCTGTCGCCGGGCACGGCTCACGTGACGCTCGAGTTCCGGCTCCCGACCGGCATCTCGAGTCTCTATGGCGTTCCAGCTCTCGATTTCGGGACCGCGACGGTGAACGCGACGACTCGCCTGCGGCTCTCCGATTCGCGATGGATCCTGTTTCTTCGCGGCCCGCGACTCGGCCCGGCCGTGCTGTTTTGGAGCCTGCTCCTCGTGCTCGTCGGGGTGGCGATCGGGCTCGGGAGCATTCCGTGGGTGCCCCTCCGTCGATTCGAGTGGGCGCTCCTCGCGATCGGCTTATCGCAGATCCCGCTCGTCGCCGCGGCGGTCGTCGTGGGGTGGCTGCTCGCGCTCGGGTTTCGACGCATCCTTCCCGAAGCGCCCCCGTTGTGGTTCGATCTTCGCCAGCTGGTCCTCGTCGGTTGGACCGTGACGGCGCTCGGGATCCTGGTGTTCGCGGTTCAGCAGGGGCTCATGGGATCGCCGGACA
>DATBBD010000122.1:0-5984 GCA_036271175.1 Polyangiaceae bacterium
CGTCATCGCCGTCGCCGCGGGGAGTCTCCTCTCTTTTCTCCCCCCGCGCGCGATCCACATCGGTGCTGGACTCTTATTTTTGGGGTCCGCGGTCGTCATGTGGCGTCGCGGAGACGAAGACGAGCACGCGGGCGAGAAAACCGACGAGGGCCGTCCGTCGTTCTTCAAAGCCGTCGGAACGGTGTTCGTCGTCGTATTCATCGCCGAGTGGGGCGACCTCACGCAATTCGGCACCGCGGCGCTCGCCGCGCGCTACCGCGCGCCGCTCGCCGTCTTCGTCGGTTCGACCTTGGGGCTCTGGGCCGCGCTAGCCATCGCCGTCTTCGTCGGCAACCGCGCCGCCAAGCTCCTCGACCCGAACCGCACCAAGAAAATCGCCGCCGTCGTGTTCGCGCTCATCGGCGCGCTGCTCCTCGCCGGCGTGATTTGAAGCTATCTCATAACCCTAGATAGCGGCTGCGGCCTTCGTCACGAGGTCGAGCGCGCCGCGAAGCTTGTCGACGACCGGCGCGACCGCTGCGCCGAGCCCGTAACGCGACGCGAGCCAGTGCGGATCGTTGAACGAGAGGTGCGTCGCGCCGGCTTCGTCTTGCCAGACGAGCACCTTCAGCGGCAAGTCGAGCCCCATCGTCTGCGCGGCGACCATGAGCGGCGTGCCGCCCTTCGCGTTGCCGAAGACGAGCACTTCGGTCGGGCGCAACGTGAGCCCCGCGGCCGTCGCGCCGCCCGCGTGATCGATGCGCGCGAACACTTGCATCCCCTTGCCTTTCACCTCGGCTTCGAGGCGATCCATCGTTTCCTTCGGTCCGAACCGACTCTCGAGCGTGACCAGTCCTTCCACGTCGACCTCCTTCTCGTCGAAAAATACTCAACCAAAAATGACCATGCTCTGCCGGCTGAACGCGAGGTGCGTCCCGTCTGCGGCGAAGATCGTCTGGGACTGGCTCGTGTACCCGTCCCGCGCGGCGACGAGCTCGGCGTGGACGCGAAACCGCTCGAGCGACAGATGCTCGAATTCCGTCGCGAAGAACTCGAGCATCCAGGTGACTGAACTGCCCGGCGCGCGCGTCGTGAGGTGCGACAGCGCGAGCGGCGGGAGCACGTCGGCCACGGCGACCACATGCGATTCGGTGACCGGCCCCGTATCGATGACGTCGATGTCGACAACGGCACTCGTCGCCTTCGAGCCGGCGAAGAGCATCGCTCCCCGAAACAACCGCCGCCGGAATTGCGTCACGAACGCGGGCATGGTCGCGGGGTTGTAGTCGATGAGGTGGCCTTCGCCCTCGACGCTCGGCGCCCCCGGCGGAACGATGTTCACCTCGGAGCGGCGCGCCCGTCCGAACACACCGACGACGAGACAAGCGACGTCGTTACCGACGAGCAGTCGCGCTTCGACGTGCACGACGTTTTTCCCGGCGCGAAGGACGCGTGCTTCGGCGGAGACCACGCTCGCCGGAACCGGCGCCAGGAACGTCACCTGCAGCACGCGAAGCGGCACGTCGCTCGGCACGACGCTCCGCATCGCGGAGAGCGCGATGACGGCCTGGAGCCCGCCGAACAAACTCCGACCCTGCGTCCAATCGTCGCCCACGTCGACGCGGGCCTTGCCGTCCTGGCCCCTCATCGCGGCGAGCAGCTTCGAAAACTCCATCCGGAGATTCGTAGTGCAGCGACGGCGATTCGCCATCGACCACCGTGCAGGACGACTCTGCGCAATTGCGACTTCCGAGTCGCCTGCTCGCACGGACGTACGCCCGAGCTTCGGCTTTACCCCCACGCCCTCGCCCCCTCGAGCGCACCGCGTGGCCGAGCGACGGACAGAACTGGTGCAAGCGACCTACAGCGAGGCAGCCCCTTCCCTCTCCGTTCGATATCGGCTCAGTTCCGGAGTTTCCCGGCGGCGCGCTTGGCGTCGCGCTCGGTCGTGCCGCCCTGCGTGCCGAGCACGCGTTTTCCGGCGACATGCAGCACTGGCTCGAGCGGCGAGATCACGTCGACCAGATCGCCGATGCGAAGTACCGCGCCTTCTGCGCGCGACCGCGCCCGCTCGTACGGCGCGGTACCCGGATCGTGCTGCTCGGCAGATTCCAGCGCCGATACGAGCTCGCGCGCGACGCTCTCGATGCGCTTCATGCGCACGCTCGACGGCGACGACCGCGTCTTCTCCTCGGCGTACATCGCCCGAAGGATGCCGACGAGATCGCGAACGGCCTCGAACTGAAAGGAAGCAGGCACGGCCCGAGAAGCCTACCGAACCTGCGCGGCGAAGAAAGCGGCCACGCCTCGCCCAACTCGATGGGGAAGAGAACGGAGCCCACTGTCGGACTTGAACCGACGACCTGCGCTTTACGAAAGCGCTGCTCTACCACTGAGCTAAGTGGGCGTGGTAATTCGGGCCGCGCCTTGGCTCATCGCTGAGCTAAGGTGGCGGTTTCAGGCGGCCGGGAGCATACGCAAGGGGACCCTCGAGTCAAGGTGCCGAACGTGCGGGTTTCGACGCGGCGATCGCCGGATTGTGCGGGTTCACGGCCGCGCGGAGAAGCGGGCCGGAGCCGGCACGGCGGAGTGGTCGCGACAGCTCTGCTGGCGGCGATCGTGGCCACCGCGTGCGCCTCGTACGGCACGATCGGCGCGGTGCTCGCGCAGCGCCCCGACGGTCGACTCTTCGTGCGCGACACACCCCTCGCGCTCGCGTCGAGCAACGCCGGAATCCAACCGGGCGACGAGATCTTGTTGATCGACGGACGCGACGTGCGCGCCATGGACGCGAAGGGCGTCCACCACGCGCTCGAAGGCGACGTGGGGGATTCCGTCCACCTCACGGTCTTGCGGGGCGAGCAAGTCACTCGAATCACGCTCCACCTGACGCCCGCGCCGCCGATGCGGAAAACAGAATGAGTGGAATGAGCCGAAAAGCGTCGACTTTTCGAGTAGGCGGGAGCGGTCGCGGGATTTGGTCGAAATGGCCGTCAAAAGCCACGGGAACAGCGATTGTTCCGTGATAGTGTCCGCGGCCGCCATGAGCCGTTACCTGTTTACTTCCGAATCGGTTACCGAAGGTCACCCCGACAAGCTGTGCGACGCCGTGAGCGACGCCGTGCTCGACGCATTGCTCGAGCAGGATCCGCGCTCTCGCGTGGCCTGCGAGACGTTCTGCAAGACGGGGTTCGTCATCGTCGGTGGAGAAATTACGACCACCGCCAAGGTCGAGTACGGGAAGATCGCCCGGAACACGATCAAGGACATCGGTTACACGGGCTCCGAGATGGGGTTCGACTGGGAGACGTGCGCGGTGATGACGGCCATCGAGCCGCAGTCGCCGGACATCTCGCAAGGCGTGACTGAGGGCGAAGGCCTCTACAAGGAGCAAGGCGCGGGCGACCAGGGCCTCATGTTCGGCTTCGCGTGCGACGAGACGCCGGAGCTGATGCCCGCGCCGATCATGTACGCGCACAAGCTGACGCAAAAACTCGCCGAGGTCCGGAAGAAGGGCGTCGTCGGCTTTCTCCGTCCCGACGGCAAGAGCCAGGTCACCGTCGAATACGAAGGCGACCGTCCGAAGCGCATCGAGACCGTCGTGCTCTCGACGCAGCACTCGCCCGACGTGAGCCACGAAGATCTGACCGACGCGGTGATGGAGCTCGTCGTGAAGAAGAGCCTCCCGCCGAAGCTCGTCGACAAGAAGACGAAGTTTTTCATCAACCCCACCGGGCGGTTCGTCATCGGCGGTCCGTTCGGCGACGCCGGGCTCACCGGACGCAAGATCATCGTCGACACCTACGGCGGCATGGGTCGTCACGGTGGCGGCGCATTCAGCGGAAAAGATCCGTCGAAGGTCGACCGCTCTGCCGCGTACTACGCGCGCTACGTGGCCAAGAACGTGGTCGCGTCGGGTCTCGCGCGCCGCTGCGAGGTTCAGGTCGCCTACGCGATCGGCGTCGCGAAGCCGGTCGGCGTCAACGTGAACACGTTCGGCACGGGCAAAGTCGACGACGATCTCCTCGGACAGTACCTGTCCGAGAAGTTCGACATGCGCCCGCGCGCCATCATCGATCAGCTGAATCTGCTCCGGCCGATCTATCGAGAGACCGCCGCGTACGGCCACTTCGGTCGCAAGGGTTTCCCGTGGGAGAAGACGGACCGCGCGAAGGGCATGGCCAGCGATTTGCTCGGCAAACGCGGCAAGGGCGGCTGGACGCCCACGCCGGAAGCGCCCGCCATCGAGGACGAGCCCGCGCCCCTCGCGAAGGGCCGTCCGGCGAAGCGCGCCGCGAAAGCCGAGCCGGTTCCACCGCCCGCGCCCGCCGCGAAGCGTGGGCGCAAAGCGAAGGAAGATCCGAGCGACAAGGCTCCGAAATCCACGAAGCGCATTCGAGTGACGACCGCGCCGCCGGCACCGGTGCGCGCCGCGCGCCGCGCGCCACGCCGCGCGACCGGACGCCGACGCGCGAGCAAACGCTGAGGGAACGAACGGAACGGGGCCTGGCGAACGTGTGCGCCGGTCCCGCCCGTCCCCCACACCGCGAGGTACCATGAAGCTCCCCTTTATTTTTGGGCGCCTGGCTCGTCGCGCTGCGACGGTGGGAACGGCAGCAATCGCGCTCGTGGCGACCAGCTGCGTCGACAAGCAGAAGTGCGACGAGGCCATCCAGGTGACGCGCGACTCGCTCGCGAAGGATCAACCGGACATCGCCCGTCAATGGCGCGACCGCGCCTGGAAGATCTGCAACGACCCGTCGATGACCACGCCGCTCGACAAGGAAATCACCGACAAGGAAGCGGAGATTCAGAAGCGCGCGGCGGACCAGACGAAAGCGATCGCGGACGCGGCCCAGCAGCGCATGAACACGTCGACCGCCGTGTGGAAGGGCTTCGACAAGCTCGACCCGAAAGCGAAGACCGAGGCGGCACTCGACGCCTACCGCGACAAAGCTCAGAGAATGAGCGACGGACTCCCCACCGACTACGCGAAGCAAATCGACGACTACAACGCGCGCGCCTACGACCAGCGCAAGCGCATGGTCGAAGCCGCAGCCGCGAAGTAGGGCTGGAGATTTCTTGGGGTCCGCTAGCAATGTTGCGCGATGATCCCATGCTGCAAGCGACGCCCGCTGGGCTCGCCGGTAGTCTGGGTTTCTAGAGATCCGCTAGCGGCGTCCTGCGACCTTGTCTCGCAGCGAACGACCTGCGCCGGGTTCGCCGGTAGTCTCCCTCGGGCCTCATTGGTTGATCGCGATCTGGTCTTCCAAGACTGATCGAGTCGTGGCGGCTCACGGGGCCGTGTGATTTTCTCGGATCCGCGAGAAAGGGCGTGGCGTCGCATCCGGCTGCAAGCGACGCCCGCCGGGCTCGCCGGTAGTCTCCCTCGGGCCTCGTTGGTTGATCGCGATCTGGTCTTCCAAGATTGATCGAGTCGTGGCGGCTCACGGGGCCCCATCCCCGTTCGCTGGTGCTCGCGACAACCGCGCTGTCAGCCCGTCCTGCAACCGGCGACGATAGCGCCGTTACGTTCGATTGAATCGGGTCCGCCGAGGCGACGGAGCACCGGCGACCGGCAACGATACCGTCGTCACGTTTGATTGGCTCGGGTCCGTCAGCTTGATCGGCTCGGGCCCGCCGAGCCAACAGAGCACCCGCGACGAACGCGTCGTCACGTTTGTTCGGCTCGGGCCCACCAAGCCAACAGAGCACCCGCGACCGGGCAGGGCCCCGGTCGCTGCCACTACCTGATCAGTCTTTGGAAGACCAGATCACGATCCTCGAATGAGAGGCGAGTGAGACTACCGGCGAACCCGGCGAAGGTCGCTCGCAATGCGCGAACGTCGCGCGACGCCACTTGCGGATCTCAAGAAAATTTCCCGAGTGAGACTACCGGCGAGCCCGGCGAAGGTCGCTCGCAATGCGCGAACGTCGCGCGACGCCGCGGGCGCATCACGTAAACGCCGAGCGTGGGGCGGTTGCAAAGACCGCAGGGTCAGATG
>DATBBD010000123.1:0-12047 GCA_036271175.1 Polyangiaceae bacterium
GCTCGACTTCGTCAAAGGCATCCCCGCCGAACACCGCACGCTGGTGGTCGTGCCCGCGCTGCTCGACAGCGCCGAAGGCATCCGCGCGCTGCTGGCCGCCCTCGAGGTGCGCTCGCTCGCGAATGCCGACGAGAGCTTGAACTTCGGCCTCCTCACCGACTTCAGCGACGCGGACGAGGAAGTGCGACCCGAGGACGCTGCCCTCCTCGACGGGATGAAGAGCGGCATCGAGGAGCTGAACGCGCGGTATGCCGGCCAACAGCAGCACCGATTCGTCCTCTTTCATCGACGCCGCATTCACAACGCCGCCGAAGGCAAATGGATGGGCTGGGAGCGAAAGCGCGGGAAGCTCGACGAGCTGAACCGTTTGCTCCGCCGCGGTTCCGGCACGAGCTTCACGGTCGTCACCGCGCCGGCGGAGTTGCTCGAAAGCATCCGCTACGTGCTCACGCTCGACGCCGATACCGAGCTACCGCGGGACTCGGCGCGAAAACTCGTCGCGACGATCGCGCACCCGTTGAATCGACCGCGGTTCGACGCGTCCGGCAAAAAGGTGATCCGTGGCTACGGGATCATCCAGCCGCGCGTCGGGACGCTACCGACGAGCACGCGGCGCTCGCGCTTCGCCCGCATCGCGGCGGGGCCGCCCGGGATCGACCCATACACGACCGCCGTCTCCGACGTCTATCAGGATCTGTTCGGCGAGGGCTCGTACCTCGGCAAGGCGATCTACGACGTCGACGCGTTCGCGCGCGCACTCGAGGGGCGCGTGCCGGAAAATCGTCTCCTCAGTCACGATCTTTTCGAGGGCCTCTTCGCTCGCACCGCGCTCGCCGACGACATCGAAGTCTTCGACGAGCAACCCGCGGCGTACAGCATCGTCGCGCGCCGCCATCACCGCTGGGTGCGCGGCGACTGGCAGCTCCTTCCCTGGCTGTTCCCGCGTGTTCCGGCCGTCGGAGGCAGCAAGAAAAACGACGCCTCACTCGTCGCGCGGTGGAAGCTATTCGACAACCTTCGCCGCAGCTTGCTCGCTCCGGCGATGGTCGCGCTCGCGCTCGCGGGCTTCTTCGCGGGCCCCGGCGTCGCAAAAATCACGACGGCGCTCGTCGCCCTGGTGCTCACGGCGCCGCTCTATAGCCGCCTCCTCGTTGCGCTCTCCCGCTTCTCGAGCGAACAGCGGACTCCGTCGTTCCTGAGTACGTTGTGGGGCGACCTCGCGACGGCGACCGTGAACGTCCTGGTAACGGTCGTATTTCTCCTCGATCAGGCCGTCGTCGATCTCGATGCCGTCGGGCGGACCTTGTTCCGTTTATTCGTCTCGAAGCGAAATCTCCTCGAGTGGACGACCACCGGACAGACCGAACGATTGCTGTCGCGTCCGCAACCGTGGCTCGGGCGCATCGCGCTGGGCGCGATGTCCGCGGTCGCGCTCTTGGTGGGAGTCGCCGTGGTCGCTCCCGCCGCGCTCGGTTACGCGGCTCCATTCTTGTTGCTCTGGGCGAGCGCGCCGTTCATGGATCGCTGGCTCGGCGGAGCTTCGACGACCACTCGAAGCGCCGACGTGCTGTCCACCGGCGATCGCGAATTTCTCGAGCGCGCCGCCGAGCGCACCTGGAAGTTCTTCGAGACGTTCGTCACCGCCGAAGATCACTATCTGCCGCCCGATAATTTTCAAGAAGAGCCGCGCGGCGTCGTCGCGCATCGAACCTCGCCCACGAACATCGGGCTTTACCTGCTGTCGGTCGTCGCCGCGCACGACTTCGGGTTCATCACGCTCCGCGGCATGGTCGAGCGACTGGAGCGTACGCTCGAGACGATGTCGAAGCTCGAGATGCGCGAGGGGCACATCTTGAATTGGTACGACACGACGACCTTGAAGCCGCTGGACCCGGCGTACGTGTCGACCGTCGATAGCGGCAATCTCGCCGCCTACCTCTGGACGTTGAACCGCGCGTGCCACGAACGGTGCGGCGCGCCGCTCGGCGAAGGGTCCGGCGGTCGCGCGGAACTCGGCGAGCTCGCGCCTTACGTCGAGCTCCTCGAACACCCGCCGACGATCCTGACGACGGAGTTTGCTCCCCGCTGGTCGCCCCTCGCCGCCGATCTCGTGCGCGCGACGAGCCTGGTCGACATTTCGAAGTGCGTCGACACTGCGATCCCGCGCCTCGACGCGCTCCGTCGCGCGCTGCCCACTTCCTCGGAGTCGGACGAGACGCTCGCAGCAGCATCCGACTTTCTCACTGAGCTTCGCCAGCGGCTCTTGCGTTCGGTCGCGACGTGCAAGGACCTGCATCGGAACTTGACGGACATCGGCGAGCGCGCCGTCGCGCTCGCCAACGGCATGAATTTCAAATTTCTATATGACGAAGAGCGCTCGCTCTTTTCGATCGGTTACAACGTGGGGAACGCGAGGCTCGACACCTCGTACTACGATCTACTCGCGTCCGAGGCGCGTCTGGCCAGTCTCGTGGCCATCGCGAAAGGCGACGTGCCGCAACGTCATTGGTTCCGGCTCGGTCGGGCCCGAACCGCGCTCTCGCCGGGGCGCGTGCTCCTGTCGTGGAGCGGCTCGATGTTCGAATACCTCATGCCGCTCCTCGTCGCGAAGAGCCCGCCGTCGACGCTCCTCAACGAGACGTGCGAAACGACGGTGGCACGGCAGGAGGAGTACGGCGTCGAACGCGGAGTCCCGTGGGGGATCTCCGAATCCGCCTTCAACATCGTCGATCTCTCGATGACCTACCAATACCGGGCCTTCGGGGTGCCCGGTCTCGGACTCAAGACGGGCCTCGCCGAAGATCTGGTGATCGCGCCCTACGCGACGGTGCTCGCGTCGATGGTGCGCCCCGCGGACGCGGTGAAGAATCTGCGACGCCTCTCGCGCGAGGGGCTCGATGGAAGATACGGGTTTTACGAAGCCGTCGATTACACGCCGACGCGCGTACCGCCCGGGCGGCGCGGCGTCGTGGTCAAGACGTTCATGGCGCACCATCAGGGCATGTCGCTCGTCGCGCTCGACAACGTACTCAACGGCTGGCCGATGCAACGTCGCTTTCATTCGGACCGGCGCATCATGGCCAGCGAACTCCTACTCGAGGAACGGGTGCCGATGGGCGCGCCGCTGGTCGAGGTCCGTTCGACGATGATTCCGACACCCACCGTGAGCGATCTCGACCTCGAGATGGCCGAGCAAGTCGGGCTGCCGACCGAGGGACCCGTACGCGCACACCTCCTCGGACACGGCGAGCTCTCGACGCTCGTTACCGCTTCGGGAACCGGCGTGACGACCTGGAACGGTCTCGACGCGAACCGATTCCGCGAAGATGCCGCGCTCGAGTCCGGAGGCATCTTCGTTTACGTACGAAACGTCGCGACCGGCGAGCTGTGGTCGGCGGGGTATCAGCCGACCCGGCGCGAACCGGAATCGTACAACGCCGCCTTCTACGCCGACCGCGTCGAGATCCGGCGCCGGGACGGTGACGTCGAAACGGTGCTCGAGATCGTGGTGTCGCCGGAGCGAACGGCGGAAGTGCGGCGCATCACCCTGACCAATCACGGCGCCGATCCCGTCGAGATGGAGATCACGACGTACACCGAGGTCGTGCTCGCGACGCGCGAAGCCGATCTCGCGCACCGGGCGTTCGGGAGCTTGTTCATCGAGACGGAAGCGTTGCACGACCGCGGTGCGGCACTCGCCCAACGGCGTCCGCGTTCGAGCGAAGAGCCCGAAACTTGGCTCGTCCAGGTGCTGTCGCCGGACGATAGCTCTTGGAGCGGGGCCGAGGTCGACACGTCGCGCGCGAGCTTCATCGGGCGAGGGCGGACGCCGGAGCGACCCATCGCGTTCGATCGGCCGGGGCCGCTCGCGGGCAACGCGGGGATCGTCCTCGACCCCGCCATCGCGCTTCGCCGGCGAGTGACGTTGCCGGGAGGCGCCAAGTCGCGCGTTGCGCTGGCGACCGCGCTCGCGTCGAAGCGCGCCGACGCGCTCGAGCTGGTCGACGTGTATTCATCGCCTCAAGCGATCACGCGGACCTTCGAGCTCGGGTGGGCGGACGCCCGAGTGGAGCTCCGCCATTTGAACATCAGTGCGGCTCAATCGCAGCGGTTTCAGCGGCTGCTCTCGGCGCTGTTGTTCCCCGAGCAGGAGCTGCGCGGGCGCCCGAACATCGCGGACATCCACACCCACGGAAAGGGTGCACTGTTCGCGATCGGGGTTTCCGGAGACCTGCCGATTCTCCTCTTGCGACTCGACGATTCGGAGTTCGGCGAGCTCTGCCGCGAGCTCCTTCTCGCGCAGGAATTCTGGCGCCTCAACGGCGCCGCGGTCGATTTCGTCATCTTGAACGAAGAGCCGAGCGGCTATCTCGCGCCGCTTCAAGACGAAGCGATGGGAATCATCCGTAGCAACTCGGCGCGGAGCTCGCTCGACGCGCGCGGCGGCGTGCACGTGTGTCGCGCCGATCACATGTCCGCCGAAGATCGCGCGATCCTCCTCGCTTCCGCGCGGCTGGTGCTCGTCGCGTCGCGGGGTTCGCTCGCGAGGCAGCTCCGTCGAGGCACCGAACGGCGACCCCTCCCGGCTCCCGTTTTGCAGATCAAAAAACCGATTCCGGTGCGGCTTGCGCCGGCGCCGCGCCCCGTCCTGTCGTTCGACAACGGGTTCGGCGGCTTTAGCGAGGACGGCAAGGAATACGTGCTCGTCGTCGGCGCGAAGAAGCGCACGCCGGCACCGTGGAGCAACGTCATCGCGAACGCGGCGTTCGGTTGTCTCGTCACCGAGAGCGGCTCGACGTACACGTGGTCCGAAAATAGTCAGAGCCGGCGATTGACCCCGTGGAGCAACGACCCGGTGTCGGATCCGTCGGGCGAGGTCATTTACGTTCGCGACGAAGACGATGGCACCGTGTGGTCTCCGACGCCGACGCCGGCCGGCGGCGAGCACGAATACCGGGTTCGCCACGGCCACGGTTACACGAAGTTCCATCACGTTCGCGGCGAGCTCGAGCACGAGCTCACCGTGTTCGTCGACGGGACGGACCCCGTGAAGATGTCGCGCCTCCGGGTGACGAACCGCGGGACCCGCGAACGCCGGCTCCGCGTGTACGGCGTGGTCGAGTGGGTGCTCGGCCCCGTTCGCGAAAAGGCGCGCCTCAGCGTCGCGTGCGACTGGGATTCGACGGCGAAGGCCCTGGTCGCGATGAACCCCTTTCTCTCGAAACCCGAGCGGCGCGCGTTCTTCGCCGCCACCGCGCCGGTCGTGGGGTTCACCGCCGACCGCGAGGAATTTTTCGGCCGAAACGGCTCGCGCGCGCGCCCCGCGGCGACCGAACGCGTCGCGCTCTCGGGCAGATGCGGGTCGGGGTTGGATCCGTGTGCGGCACTCGAAGTGCCCCTCCGCGTCGCGCCCGGCGCGACGGTGGAAGTGTCGTTCGTCCTCGGCGAGGGGTCGAACCTCGAACACACGAGGGCGCTCGCGACGAAGTTTGCGACGCCGAACGACGTCGAGCGCGCCTTCACGGTCGCGACGAAGCTCTGGAACGACGTTCTCGGAACGATCACCGTAAAGACTCCGGATCTTGCGCTCGATTTGATGCTCAATCGTTGCCTCGTGCACCAAGTCTTGAGCTCGCGGGTGTGGGGCAGAACGGCGTTCTATCAGTCGAGTGGCGCGTACGGATTCCGCGATCAATTGCAGGACGTGCTCGCGCTCGTTCACGCCCGTCCGGACGTCGCGCGCGAGCACATTTTGCGCGCCGCCGCGCGCCAGTTCGTCGAGGGCGACGTGCAACATTGGTGGCACCCGGACACCGGCGAAGGGATCCGGACGCGATGCTCGGACGACATGTTGTGGCTCCCGTACGTCACCGCCGAGTACGTGCGCTCCACCGGCGACCGGGCGATCCTCGACGAACAGGTTCCGTTTCTCGAAGAGCGAGCCCTGGGCCCCGACGATCACGACATTTTCAGCGCGCCGCCCGCCGCAGCCGTTCCCGCGTCGCTCTACGACCACTGCGTCCGCGCCCTCGCCGTCGGCACGACGTCAGGGTCGCACGGGCTCCCCAAAATGCGCGACGGCGATTGGAACGACGGGATGAACCGCGTCGGCAAGGGCGAGGCCGGCGAAAGCGTGTGGCTCGCGTGGTTCCTCGCAAAGACGCTCACGGACTTCGCCGCGCTCGCGACGGCGCGAAATGAGCAGGCGCGCGCCGACGGCTGGACGAAGGACGCGGGGCGGCTCCGTCACTCCGTCGAAGAGAAGGGCTGGGACGGCGAGTGGTATCTGCGCGGCTACTACGACGACGGCATGCCGCTCGGCTCCCACGCGAGCGCGGAGTGTCGTATCGACGCCATCGCGCAATCGTGGGCGGCGATCGCCGGTGGCGACGCGACACGCATTGCTCAGGCGCTGAAGTCGTCGGATCGCGAGCTCGTTCGAGAAGACGACGGCATCATGGCCTTGCTCGCGCCGCCCTTCGATCACGGTGACGAAGATCCCGGATACATTCGCGGCTATCCGCCCGGCGTGCGCGAAAACGGCGGACAGTACACGCACGGCGTGTTGTGGACCGTGCTCGCGAAGACGCTCGTGGGCGACGGAGACGGCGCGGTCGCGCTCCTTCGACTCCTGAATCCGATTCATCACGCCACGAACGAACGAGATGCCACCCACTACGCAGTCGAGCCCTACGTCGTGGCCGGCGACGTGTACGCAGCCGCGGGGCAAGCCGGACGGGGCGGATGGACTTGGTACACCGGCGCGGCAGGGTGGATGTATCGCATTGCGATAGAACACGTGCTCGGCGTGCGTCGAGAGGGCGCGTCGCTGGTCGTCGATCCGTGCATCTTGCGCGAGTGGACCGGGTTCGAAGTGACGTACCGGTTCGGGGCAGCGACGTTCCACGTCGTGGTCGAGAACCCGGAACGCGTGTGTCGCGGCGTGAGCAAGATGGATTGCGACGGGCGCGACGCCGCGGACGGTCGGATTCCGCTCGTCGACGACGGCCGAGTGCACGAGGTGCGCGTCCTTCTCGGCAAGGCGCGCGGCGAGCGACGCTCGGGGCCGGTCCCGCGACCCGCGAGCAGCGCGCCGCCTCGCGTCGCGTCGTCGAGCCGGCGATCTTGATCCCCACGGCGGCTCACGACGCATCGCGTGCCCCCTAAAATCCCCACGGCGAAACCACTCCGAACCAGACGTGGGTCGCGTGTGGCGAGACCACCGTCGAGCACGAAACCCGCCGATCCGTAGGATAGAGAGAGCGCCGTTGTCCGGCGATATGCTCGCCGACTAAGATGCCGACGGCGACGCGGTAGTGATGCGAGGTTCGAGTCTTTCGCTGCCCTACGCGGGGCTCGCCGCTCTGTTCGTCGTCGGGGGCGTGGCCTGCCCGGCTCGCGCGGAGGAGACGCCGCATCGATTCGCGCTCGATTGGGCGCGCGTTCCGAACGCCGTGAGCTGCATCTCGGGACCGGAGCTCGCGGTTCGAGTCGAAGAACGACTCGGCCGGGCCGTGTTCGAAGATCCGGCGCACGCCGATGTCGCGATCGAGGGACACGTGGAGCCGACGGAAAACGGGTGGCACGCCGTCATTTCGATCAACGACGTGAAGGGTGCCGTCGTCGGAACACGCGAGCTCTCGAGTGCTGCCGCGAGCTGCCGCGATCTCGACGCACCCCTCGTGCTCACCATCGCGCTGCTCGTCGATCCGAACGCCGCTCTCGCACCGCCGCCGACGCCGCCCGCAGAAGTCGCGCCGCCCGCGCCGCCCGTCGCAACGCCGGCTCCGCCTCGGCAGATCAGGCCAATCGTGCGATCCCCCGAGGCCACTCCATGGCGCGGTTTCACGATGATCGGGGGCGGTGTCGGCGCTGGGCTGTTGCCGGAAGTCGCCCCCACACTGACGATCCGACTCGGTATCGTCGCGCCGCACGTCTGGCCCATCGTCCTCGACGGCGCGCTGTTCGGCGAAGAGCATGCGGCGGCGCCTCAAAACGGAGCCCCGATTACGTTTTCGCTCGCGTGGGGCGGCGTCTCCACGTGCCCGATCTCACTGGACTTCGGGCTCGGCGGATTCTCGGCGTGCGCGGGGGTCGACGCGGGTGCCGTCTCGACGCGCGGCCTTTCCGACAGCACCCTTCTGTCGCGTCAGCGATTTACCGCAAGCGCCGTGGTGCGAGTGGCAACGACCTTGAATATCGGTCACCACTTCTTCTTCGCGGGCGTTCCCGCGTTGGTTTTGCCCTTCGTCCGTGACTCGTTCGACTACGTTGAGAATCGCGATCGGGAGCAGGTTTTTCAGATGTCACCGGTCGCCGTCACGGTCGACGTCGGCCTGGGATTCCGAACCCCCTAGATAATTTTTCCGCCGTGAAGCCACTCACTCTCGTCAACGCAAAAATCGACTCGCCGGAGCTCTCCGCCCAGGCAGCGGCCGTCGACGCACGCCCCCGCGAGATTCCGGCTTTTCGAGAGATATTCGAGACACATGCTCCCTACGTGTGGAGAACCCTTCGCCGCCTCGGCGTCCACGACGCGGACGCCAAGGACATGTGTCAGGAGGTGTTCGTCGTCGTACATCGGCGCCTGCCGGATTTCGAAGCCACGTCGTCGGTCAAGACGTGGGTCTACGGCATCGCCATCCGCGTCGCGTCGCAATATCGGCGGCGCGCGCGCCATCGAAGCGAAGAGCTCTCGGCCGATCTTCCCGAAGTGTCGGTCCCTCCCGAACAAGAGATCGATTTTCGCCGGCGTGAATTTTTGGGTCGCCTCGACCGGGCGCTCGATCGACTGGACCATCACAAGCGGTCGGTGTTCGTGCTGTTCGAGCTGGAAGACATGACGATGAACGAGGTCGCACAAACGCTCGGTTGTCCGCTGCAGACGGCGTATTCGCGCCTGCACGCGGCCCGCGCGCTCGTTCGCGAAGCGTTCGCGTCCATGGACGCTCCGAAGGGGGACGAATGACGGACGAACCCGCCGTCGTGCGGCTCCGTCTTTCGGCGGATTCGCCCTCCGCGTTGGCCGAGGCGCTCGAGCTCGCTCGGGACGACGTGCCGCGCGCCGAACAGATGCACGAGCTCGAAGCGGCGCTCATGCCGCTCCTTTCGGGCGGCGCAAAATCGGGCACGACGTCGAAGCTCCCGAAGCGACCCGTCGCAGCCGGCGCCGCCCTCGGCGTGAAGTTACTCATGGCGGCCGCGGTCGCCGCTGCCGGGGTCGGCGGCGCGCTCCACCACTTTGCCGCTCAGTCGCGTGCCGTATCGATGGCGGTGCCGGCAAGCGCGCCTGCGGTGCCGTCACTTCGGCCGGCGGAGCCGGCCCGCGTCGCGCCAGTCGACGAAATCGAACATCAACGGGCGCCCGCTTCCGCGGAGCCGGCAGAGGCTGAGTACAGGGCCATCGCGCATGCCCACGCCGGCGCGGGCGTCACTCTTGCTCCGTCGACGGAAACGGCCGTCACCGCGGCACCGACGGCTGGCACCGGGGAAGCCGTCTTTCCGGACGCGACGGGCAGCGCGGAGGTCACCTTGCTCGAACGCGCCCAACGTGCCCTCCGGACGGATCCGGCGGCGGCGCTGGCCCTCACGGATGAAGACGCGCGTCAGTTCCCCGCTGGAGCGCTGACGCAAGAGCGCGAATTCGTCGCGATCGAAGCGCTCGCCGCCCTCGGACGACGGGGCGATGCGACCACTCGAGCGGACACATTTCGTGCTCGGTTCCCCGACTCCGCTCACCTCCGTCGTCTCGATTTGCTGCTGAGGCCGACGAGCGATGACGCTCCGTAGCGTCCGGACCGCGTCCCTCCTCGTCGCTCTCGGGCTCGCTGCGTGCAGCGCCCCCGTGCTCGTCGGGGAAGCGGAGACGCGCGACGCTTCTCTGTCCACTCCGCCGGTCGCGTCGCGAGACGGCGGCACGATCGTCTGCGGCTCGAACGTGTGCGCACCGACGGCGCCCGCGGAGCAGCTCGCCGAGGCGCCGCCGTGTTGCTACGCGGCCACCGAATGCGGCGCGCTCCTGTCGAGCGCCTGCATCGAGCTCAACTCGGCGGGGGTGCTCGATCCGAGGTGTCCGTCGTTCGGGTCCCTCCCCGGCTGCTGCAAGCCCGACGACACGTGCGGCTTGATGGCGACGGGAAGCGCGTTCGGTTGCGTCGATCCGTTCGCCGTGTTTCCGGGAGCGACGACCCACGGCTGCACGTTTGCCGACGAGTAACGGGCGGGCGGTCCCGCGCGCTCGGCGCATGCCTGCAATCAGCCGAGTGTGCTCAGGAGGTTCCGCGGGACCGCTCGGCCGCGAGCTCCGCCTCCGCGTCGGCGACCGTCGTGAGCTGGATGTCTCCAACGCCGAACCCGGCGTTGAGTAGCTCTTCACGGAGGCGAACGGCGGACGCCTCGGCGCGCACGCGCTTCTGTTCGAGGGCCTCGATGCGTTCGAGCGACGTTTCTCGCTCGCGGCCTTGCAAGATCGTCATTCGCAGCCGTTCCGCGGCGATCTCTCGGCAGAGGGCGGCATATTGCACCATGTATTTACGGAGGGTATCGAGGCTCAGGGGTCTCTGACCGGGGCTTCTCGCCTTGATGATGAAATAGGCGAAGAAGCCGAGGGCGAGCAAAAACGGCCACACCATGCCGGGGAAGCATAGCGCTCGGACACCGTTCTCCCTCGAGATTTGTCGCCGGAGTCGGTGCTACCGTGCCCGCCATGAGCAGCGAGAGCTATCACGAGCCGATTGAGCTTCTGTCCGAAGACACCAAGAACATGCACCGGGCCATCGTCTCGCTCAAAGAAGAGCTCGAGGCCATCGACTGGTACCAGCAGCGCGCCGAGGCGTGCTCCGACGACGATCTGCGCGCGGTCTTGATCCACAACAAGAACGAGGAGATCGAGCACGCGATCATGAACCTCGAATGGATCCGGCGGAAGAACGCCACCTTCGCGACCAACATCACGACGTACATCGGCTCTACCGGCCCCATCACCGACGTCGAAAAGCAGGCGACGGGCGGCGGCGGTGGTGGCGGAGCGAGCTCGAGCGGCGCTTCGCCGACCCTCGGCATTGGAAGTCTGAAAGGGGCGAAGTGATGGATTTGCTGAAACGCGACCTCGCTCCCATCACGACCGACGGTTGGACTCAAGTCGACGAAGAGGCGCGCCGCGTCCTCGAGCTGCATCTCGCCGCCAGGAAGCTCGTGGACTTTTCCGGCCCTCACGGCTGGTCGCTCGGAGGCGTGAACACCGGGCGCTTGAAGCACATCGAGAAAGGCCCGATCGCCGAGGTCCGCCACGCGATTCGCGACGTGCGTCCGCTCGTGGAGCTGCGGTCGCCATTTTCGCTCGATATTCTCGAGCTCGACTACGCCTCGCGCGGCGCGAACGATCTCGACCTGGACCCGGTCATCGCCGCAGCGGAACGCATCGCGCGGGCCGAAGACTCGGCGGTGTTTTACGGCTTCAAGGAAGCGGGCATCGTCGGGATGGTCGAGGCGAGTCCGCACAAACCCATCGACGTCGACGCGAGCATCGAATGGCCGCGCGCCGTCAGCGCCGCCAAAGAAGTGCTGCGCCTCGCGGGCGTGAACGGCCCGTACGCGCTCGCGCTCAGCGTCCAAGCGTACGCCGAGGTCACCGCCGACGGTGACGACGGTTACCCGATTCGAAACCGCATCGAGGAGAGCCTCGCGGACGGCTCCTTGGTGTGGGCTCCTGCTCTGAAGCAAGGTGCGGTGCTGCTCTCGCTGCGCGGCGGCGACTACGAGCTCACCGTCGGGCAAGACCTGTCCGTGGGCTACGCAGGCAGCGATCGCACGAAGGTCGAGCTTTATCTCACCGAGTCGTTCACGTTCCGCGTGCTCGAAGAGAAAGCCGCGATCGGACTGACCCGCGTAGCCAAACCGACTGCAAGCCGCAAGAGCAAGGGCGGCTAGCCCGACGCGAGCAAGCGCCCCTTCGCGGCGTCCCGGCGCGAGCGCAGCGAGCCCGCCGAAGGCGGCGGGGGAGCGGTCGCGAAGCGAGTGATTGTTCCTGGGGAGCGTGCCCGCCCCCC
>DATBBD010000124.1:0-6022 GCA_036271175.1 Polyangiaceae bacterium
CCGAGGAAGGCGTGCTCGCTCTCGTGGTCATAATAGACGGCGCCGAGCTCCTTGCTCATGCCGTAGTGCGCGACCATTTGCGTGGCGATCTTGGTGGCTTCCTTGAGATCGTTCTCCGCTCCGGTCGACACTTGGCCGAGCACTTCGCGCTCGGCTGCGTATCCTCCCATGAGGACGTTCAAGCGTGACTCGAGCTCGGGCTCCGTCATGATGTGCCGATCGGCCGACGGCGTTTGCTGCGTGACCCCGAGAGCCATCCCGCGAGGGATGATCGAAACGCGGTGAAGCGGTTCCGCGTGCTCGGAGAAATGCGTCACCACCGCGTGCCCGGATTCGTGCACCGCGACGCGATGCTTCTCCTTCGCGTCGAGCTTCGATTCGCGGAGATCGCCGAGCACGATCTTGTCGTACGCGGCGGTAAAGTCGACGGCGGCGATGTTGTCCGCGCCGCGACGAGTCGCCCCGAGCGCCGCTTCATTGACGAGATTCGACAAGTCCGCGCCGGAAAAGCCGGGCGTATTTCGAGCGATGCTCTCGAGGTCGACGTCGTCGGCGAGCGGCTTGTGTTTTACGTGGACCGCCAGAATCGCCCGTCGTGCCTCGAGCTCGGGGCGATCGACCACCACACGCCGGTCGAATCGACCAGGCCGGAGTAGCGCGGAATCCAGCACGTCGGGCCGGTTCGTCGCGGCGATGACGACTACGAGATCGTTCCGTGAAAAGCCGTCCATCTCCGACAAGAGCTGATTCAGCGTCTGTTCGCGTTCGTCGTTGCCGCCACCGAGGCCCGTGCCACGCGCGCGGCCGACGGCGTCGATCTCGTCGATGAAGATGATCGACGCAGGGTTCTTCTTCGCCTCGGCGAAGAGCTCGCGAACTCGACCTGCGCCGACGCCGACGAACATCTCGATGAACTCGGAGCCGCTGATCGAATAAAACGGCACGTTCGACTCGCCGGCAACTGCTCTGGCCAGAAGGGTCTTCCCGGTTCCCGGCGGACCGACGAGCAGCACGCCGCGCGGCACCCGACCGCCGAGCCGCTTGAACCGGTTGGGTTCCTTCAAAAAGCCCACGACTTCCTGCAAATCGCGTTTGGCCGCCTTCGAGCCCGCGACGTCGTCCATCGTGGTCTTCACCTGCTTGGTGACGTCGAACTTGTTGGCGCGGCCCTTCATGAGTCCGCCGAGCGGGCCGCCGCTTCCCATCGTTCGCTGTGCGCGACGCGCAAACCAAAACCACACGGCGGCAAACAAGATCCACGGCGCGACACCCGACAAGAGCCCGAACCCGAGCCCCTCGCGATCGTCCTCTACCGTGATGTGCACCTTTTTCTCGCGCAACAGCGGCACGAGCGCGTCGTCCCGTTCCGGGGTGACCGTGGTGAAGCTCGCGAGCTCGCGATTACCGACCTTCTGCTTCGACGTGAAGTCGCCGCGGACGTCGCGGCCCAATAGAACGACGCTCTCGACCTTGCCTTGGTCGACCAGGTCGTAGAACACGGAGTAGTCGATTCTCGAGGGATTCGTCTGACGGATGTTCGAGAGCAGAAGCGCCCCGAGAGTAAGCGCGGCCAGCACCGCGGCCGCAATCCATGGCCGTCGCGCCGCAGCTTTCTCGTCAGGACCCCGCGGATCAGGGGGTTCGTTCGACGTCATGTGCCATTCGTCCTTCCAGGGATCGCGATCCCCCGAGCGCCGGGCGCAAGGACGAGATCGGCCCATGGTAACGACGAACCTGGCACAAGCAAGAGGCTCCAAGGGCCCGATGACCCGACCCCTGGCCGACGGTGTTCACCGAGAGGGAAAGACGCCGCTCGGCGCGGACGAGCCGCTTTCGGTAGCGTTGCGCTCAGATCCCCGTCGGGATCCACGCACCTTGCGCGCACATCGGGACGGTGTCCGCGCCACTGGGCGCGAGCGCAAACCCGACGCCCACGCACATTTCGCGTGGAAACGTCATGGCGTCCGACGTGGTGTTGGCCCAGTTGCAAGTCGTCCGGATCGTGTCGCCGGCGTGAACGACGTACGGCTGTGCGACGGACCAATCCGTGTACACCGGGTTGAACTGCATCTCGTAAGTCCACGTCTTGTCTTCGTGGAGCATGGTCGGCGTCGTGCTGCCGGCCGGGATCACCTCCGTCGAGGCGCTCGTCCCGAACTCGTGCATGTGGTTCGCCATCAAGAGCAGATTCAGATCACTCTGGGCCACGCAATCGATGGTCGACGACGTATGCGCGTCGGGCGCGATGGTGAACCCGATGTTCACGTTCACGAACATCGAAGCGATGGTCCGGCTCGGATCGGCGTCGGCGAACTTGATGTCGATCGCGGTGTTGCCGTCCACCGCGTCGCGGGTCGTGTTCAAATAGTGCACGTTCAGCATGATGCCGTTGCCCTTCTTCATCCGGAACGCGACGCCCGGAGGGAGGGTCGCGGCGGACGAGCCCTGAGTGGCGCCGCCGATGGCGCCGAGGTACGCGCCGATGGCGAGGAGCGACGACGACGAGTTGCCGGCGTCCGCGCCGAGGCTCCCCGAGGTGAACTCGGTGCCCATGCAGGGCTCGCTGGTGCCGATCGCTGTCGAGCCGTCATCGGCGTACGTGAAGACGGCGGCGTGGTGTCCGGCGCTCGACTGCGCGCCGCGCACGTCGAGCACATCGACGTCGTGATCGAACGGCGCCATCACGTATTGGCAATACGTAACGTCACCGCCCGGCGGAATGTTCGCCACGGTCTTCGAATCGAGGCGAACGTAGCCCGCGGGGGTTGCCGGGGGATCGAACGTGGTGCCCGACGACGTTTTTGCGGGGGCCGCTCCGCCCGTGTCGGTTCCCGAACCGCAACCGGGAAGCAAGATTACCCACCCAAAACAAATCAAGGTTCTGCGCACGTTGGTCACCTCATCGAGCGAGCCGCTGTCGCCCGAAGTGTGGATATCACGGAAGGCTGAGTCTCCCTACGGCCGACGCGGCCAATGTGCCGTCCCAAGTGGCCCAATTGCAGCTTGGTCGTCGCGGTGTGACCAGCTCGGCGGACAAATCGGCCGATGCCCCACGACGTTCGAGCCACGGTGAGCCGGGGGCGAAATCTGCTCGCGACGGAAACGTTCACGCGGACGGTGCAGAGCTCTGCGTTGGCTAAGGGCGTCCGGGAATACCGGGAATCGGCATGTTCTCGAGAGCGAGCAGCGCCGCGTTACCGGACGTCGGCGTGCCGGCGAGGCTCACGCGCGCGGTGATGAACAAGGTGCGCTGATTGGAGCCGCCGAATGCGCAGTTCGTCGGGACGCGTCCTGACGTGCGGATCACGCCGAGGGATTTTCCGGTCTCGTCGAGCACGGTGATGCCGGCGAGCGACGCCACGTAGAGGTTGCCGGCCGCGTCGATGCACATACTGTCGGCGGTGGTGACGTTTCGCGCGAACGTCGTTTTTCCGCTGAGCGAGCCGTCGGCCGCGACGCGGAACGAATCGATTTCGCCGGTGTTCGTGTACGACACGTACAAGAGCCGTTCATCGGGAGAGAGCTCGACGCCGTTCGGCCCCGACGTGGATTGATCTTCGAGGTGCAGCGAGCCGTCGACCACGATGCGGTACACGCCTTGGAAGCAAAGTTGTGCAGGTTGGCTGGTGAACCCCTGGCTGCCGTCGATTCCGAACGTCGGATCGGTGAAATAGATCGTGCCGTCGGAGCGCGCGATGAGGTCGTCGGGGGAATTCAGTTTCTCGCCGCGGTATATCGACGCGACCGGATGCAAGGTCGTGCCTTCGACGCGCGCGACGTCGCGTGACACGAACCCCGCGGCGATCAGCGCGCCGCTCGCGTCGAGCGCGAGGCCGTTCGCGTTTCCCGCGGGTTGAACGAAGACGTCGAACGTGCCCGGCGGCATGAGCCGGTAAATCGCGTTGGCGTTGATGTCCGTGAAATAGAGCACCTGTTTTTTCGGATCCCAAACGGGACCCTCGGTGAACTCGAACGGCGTGTCCGCGGCGAACGGCGCGCCGAGCTTCGAAACGTCGAGTGGCGGATAGTTCCCGTCGCCGCCGTCGCGCTCGGGCCCCGAGGCGTCGGGCGAGTCCGGCGAAGACGCGTCGCGCGTAAACACGTCGTTGGCCCGGTTCGCCGCGTTGCTCGCGCCGTTCGTCACGACCGCGGCCGACGCGTCGCCACCAAAGACGCACCCCGTGCCCAGGGCGCCCCCAGAACTCGTCCCTCCGCCACCGAGTATCGTGCCCCCGGCACCGCCGTTCTCCATCGACCCTGCCGCACCGCCGTTCTCCATCGACCCTGCCGCGCCGCCGCTGCGGCTCGTCGACGTTCCCCCGCCGCCACTAGACGTCGAGCCTCCCGAGCCCGACTTGCTCGTCGCGCCTCCGTTACCGGTGCGGTCCGTCGCGGGACTCGTGCCGTCGTTGGACCCACTGCAAGCAGCACCGGCGAGACCGGCGATCAGCACAGCCGCGGTGAACGATCGAATCCTCGATGAGTGCATGACTCGTCCTGTTCGCGAACGGCGCACGCTCGCGCCTTTTCGCGGGCGCGACGGTACACCGGAGCGCGACGCCTCGCCGTAGCTATTGCTCCGCCGCGCCGCGCGGCCACTCCGTGAATTCGCGACTTACCGCAAGCGATGCGCGACGACGGTCGCCGTCGCGAAGTGGCCGCGCGGCGCGACCTCCGGCGGCCCGAGATTTTGCCCGACTTCGGCGGCTCTGCGGAGCGGCGCCGCGAGATTCACACCGTGCGGGCAAAGAAGCACTGCGACGCCGACGAGCTTCGCGCCGTTCCGGCCGTGACGCGCCAGCAGAAATGGACGGTACTCGCCTTCGGCGCCCGACGGCCAGCGCCACACTTCGGTCGAAGACTCGTCGTTCATCGTCGCGCCCTCTGCATCCTCGTCGGAGAGATACTGCGTGGCGAGAACGCCGATCGATGACGGAGGCTCGACACCGCCGGAGCGAGCCGCGAGCACGACGCCGCTCGGCTCGACGAGGTAGATGGCGCCCCAGCTCGCGCCGGTGCTGTTCACCAACCAGCTCAACGCCGTGTTCGCACGCTCGCTCGGCTCGCGACACTCACGGAGACGCGTCGAGAGCTCGGGGTCGCCCGCGGCAGAGACCGAGACGCCAGGTTTCGCGTTAGCAGGCGAAGCCGGTCGACTTCCGTCGAGCCGCAGCTTTTCGCATTTCGCGGCCAGCGCGGGATTGTCGCCGTTCTTGTACGACGCCTCGGCCAACGCGAAAAATCGAAGGAACGCTGCACGGTCACCGAGGGCGATCGCGACGCGGGCCCGAGTTTCGTACGCGACGGCGAGGTGGATGCCGGTGATACCGAGTCGCTCGAGGCACTCGATGGCGAGGTCCGCGCTGCGAACGCTCGCCGCCCGGTCGCCGGCTTCGGCTTCTGCCAACGCGAGCGGGAGGCGAACGTGGGAGACGGCGTGGCCCACCCCCGCTGCAACACCTGCTTCGACCAGCGCTCGACCGAGCGCCACCGCCTCGGCGACGCGGTCGAGCTCGAGCAAAACGCGGAGCTTGCCGCCTGCGAGACACGGCCAACTTTGATGCTTTCCCGGCGCGGTCGACGACAGCCCGGCGTCGAAGTGCGCGAGCGCGGCGGCGTAGTCGCCTCGGATGCGCTGAACCTCGGCGCGGCCGTACTCGAGCACCGGAAGCCACCCCGAGAAGCGTTCGCCGTAGACGGCGATCTCCTCGACGACGTGTTTGACCCGCGTGAGATCGTCGGCGGCCGCGTGCGCCGCGACCTCCTGCGGGAGGTGCGACCCTTGCGACCACTGACGTGTGTCGTTCTGGATGCGCAAGAGCTCCGCGTCGCGACGGCAAATGTCGGCGAGCCGGACGTTGCCCTGGCAAAGATGGTTGAGCATCCGGATCTGAATGGCGTTCACCACGCAAGTCGGATCCGTCCCGACTTTTTCGGCCCATTGAAGACTCGAGACGAGTCCCATCCCGGCCTCGAAAATCCCGAGCCCGTTCATGACCGCGAGTCGCATGTACCGGTGGTG
>DATBBD010000125.1:0-3993 GCA_036271175.1 Polyangiaceae bacterium
ACGGGATCGGCAAAGTCGTGCGTCGGCTTCGGATCTTCGGATGCGACGATGCGCACGCCGTACGGCTTTTCGTCGATGAACACCGTCGCGTCGAGCGCGACGCCGCCGGTCGTTCGCGGAGCATCGGGCACGGCGCGCCACACGATCGCTCCGCCGGCGCGTCGCGCCGCTTCGATCAATAATGCTGCGAAGGCGCCCCGCAGCGCCGCGCTTTCCGTCGCGTTCGGGTCGCTGATCTTCGCGCCGCGTTCGAGCAAGCGGGCGAGCACGGCATTCGTCAGCTCCGGCCCGGACTCGATCGCGACGCGGAGCGCGCCGTCGATCGACGCCAAGTGGACGACGCCCGCGGGGGGGGCCTGTTCGCCGGGCGCGCCGAAGCTCTGCACCGTGACGAAAACGTCGGCCAAGAGGAGCTCTCCCAGGGCGGCGTTGAGGGCCCGCGGCTCGAATCGAGAACCGAGCGCGCTCCGCAGTCGCCGTGCTTCGCGCACGACCTTCCGCGGAACGCGGTCCAATCGGTGCCAGGGGTAAGCGCCGAGCGCGGAAGCGTCCACGGCGCGGAGTGTACCGCGCGCCTCCCCCGATGACGCGTCGCGCGCGTGGCGCGATGCCTCTCTTCACGAAGTGGGGGTCTCACTCTCGCCACGTCATGGTGCGAACTTCGACACCGAGAGGGGGGAAAATGTGGAAATCAGGGGGGTTTATCCCCAGTTCGCAGGGCACGACCCTTGCTCACTCACAAGGACGAAGGGAATGAACCAATGACGCGACACAAGAATGCGATCCTCGTTCTCATGGTCATCGTCGTGGCGTTCGCCGTCGCGCTGATGTTGAACCACTACATCGTCGCAGTGGGCGTGCTCCTCGCCGGGGCCTTCGGCTTCGCGACGTACATGGCCGGAGAGGCGGATTTTCGCGATAGTCCTTACGATCACCGGCCTCGGCGGCCGTCGCCGCGCGAAGGCTCGCATACCCCTTAGTGCGGCGGTCCGGAGAGACGCCGGCGAGAGGCGCGTGATAGTCTCGTCTCGGAGGCTTCGATGCGTCGTCAACAGCTCGCGCTCGCACTCACCGGCGTGTTTCTCACGGGCGTCGCGACGCTCGCAACCACCGCGGTAGCCGACCCCGACGTCAAGGGTGCCCTCGGGGCGTCCGCGACGACTTCGACGTCGGTCGACACGGCGCCCGGAACCTCAGCGGCGGTTTCCGCGTCGGCGGATACCGCCGCCAAAGCCCCTGCCCCGGCGGGTGTGATTCACCGGGACCCCACGGGAAGAAAAGGCATCAGCCCATTCTGGGAAACCTTGAAGAAGGGGGACGACGCGGTCGCGGCGCGCGATCTCGATGGCGCGAAGGCCGCGTATCAAGACGCTCTGCGCCTCGACGCCCACAGCTCGATCGTTCACTACCGGCTCGGCGAGATCGAGCTCTTGAAGGGCAACATGAAAGACGCGGAGGCCGATTGGGATTCCGCGCTCCGTTTCGCGGCGGAAAATCCGAGCGAGAAGGGCAAAGCCCTGTTCGTCCTCGCCGACGCGAAAGAACGACAGAAAGAGTTCGAAGAAGAGACCAATCGCTGGAACGCCTACGAAGCCCTCGTCAAAGCGTCGCCGAAGGCGCCCGCGCTGTTCCCCGACATTGCGGCCGATCGCAAAAAGCGGATCGTCGACAAGGCGCAGCTCGAGACGGATTACGGCGCCGTGAAAGAGCGCATCAAGAAGCGCCTCGAAGCCGCCGAGAAGTCCGCCGCAGACAGCGCGCAATCCCCGCGCAACCGGTGAGATTGCGCCGCGCCCGTTCGACTGCACGGTTCTCCCTTCCGCGCCGCTTCACTCTCCGCCGATCGACGACGTAGCCTCCGCCGACATGGGATCAGCGCCGCTCGAGGCTCCTCCGCCGCTTCGAATCGCGTCCTCCGTGGCGCTCGTCGCTGCAGCGATGCTCGTGCTCGAGATCGTCGTGACCCGGCTGTTCTCGGTGCTCTTCTTTTACCACTTCTCCTTTTTCGCCATCTCGCTCGTGATGTCCGGCTTGGTGCTGGGCGGCCTCGTCGCGGCTCGCTCCGACCTGGCGTCGCTCTCGGTCGCGGCGTTCGAGCGCCGTTTGTCGTCGCTCGCGTTCACCTTCGCGGTGTGTGCGGCGGTCGCGCTCGCGATCGTCGTGACATTTCCGCTCGCCGACGCGAGCGCGCCGCCCGGTGTCCTCGCCGTCACGAGGGACGCCCTCGTATTCTTGCCGGGCCTCGTCGCTGCCGGAGCGTTCCTGGCGACGGCGTTCGCGCGGCGACCGACGTGGATCGGCGCGCTCTACGCTTGGGATTTGGTTGGTGCGGCCTTGGCCTGCGTCGCGAGCATCGGACTCTTGCGGATCTTGCCGGGTCCCGCGGTGCTCGTGGTCCCGGCGGTGCTCGCCGCCGTGGCCGGCGCGCTCCTCGACGGCGCGCGAATCCAACGCGGCGCCAGCGCCGGTCTCGCCGTGCTGCTCGGCGCGCTCTTGGTCGTCAACGCAGCGATGAACGGCGACGTGCTTCGCCTCCGCACGTCGGGCACCGGGACGACGCGACCGATCCTCGAGCGCTGGAACGAGCACAGCCGCATCCAAGCGTTCGAATTTCCGGGGCTCGGCCGTTATCTCGTCATCGATCGCTCCGCCGGTACGTTGATGCGCAAGATCGCCCGTCAACCGGACGGCACGGTCGCGACCGATCCGGCCTGGCGTCGCGGACCACAATACGCCGCGTATCGGGTCGGTCGCGTCGTGAAGAAAGCGGCGATCATCGGCGTTGGAGGGGGCGCGGATCTGCTCCCGCCGCTCTACTACGGCGCGACTCAGGTCGACGGCTACGAGCTGAACCAGATCCTCATCGATTTGCTCGAGCGCGATTTCAGCGACTTCAATGCGCTCGCGTCGCGGCCGGAAGTGCACCTCCATCACACCGAAGCGCGCGTCGGGATCACGCACTCTCACGAACGATACGACGTGATCCAAGCGTCGCTCATCGACACGTGGGCCGCGACGGCGAATGGCGGCTTCGTCCTGTCCGAGAACGGCCTCTACACGCGTCAGGGGTGGCAGGCGTTCATCGACCACTTGAGCGCGTCCGGCATTCTCACGATGACACGCTGGTACATTCCCGATGCGCCGGCGGAGACCGAGCGACTCGTCGCGCTCGCGGTGACGGCGCTCGCCGACGCGGGTTTTCCCGACGCTTCTCGGCACCTGGTGCTGATCCAGTCGAAGCTCGTCGGGGTGCGCACCGCGTTCACGGGGCAGGAGGGCCGCGGTTCGTCGACCGTGCTCGTCTCGAAGCAGCCCTTTTCCGCGGACGAGCTCGCGCGACTCCGCGCGTCCTCGTCGGAAGACGGCACGGAGGTCGTCGCGGCGTTCGATCATCCGCCGATCGACCCCACGCTGCGCGGTCTCATGGACCCGACGACGCGCTCGGCCACCATCGCGCAAAGCCGCTACGACATCGCGCCGCCGACCGATTCACGGCCCTACTTTTTCTTGCAGATCCGTCCGTCGGACCTCGTGAACTTGTCGCGTCAGAGGTTCGGGTCGGTGACGGAGATCACGTTCAACGGCGTGCGCGTGATGATGATCCTCGCCGCAGGCTCGCTCGCCCTCGTTGCGTTCATCGCCGCGCTGTCTTTGGCCGGCGCGCCCGGCGCTGCCTCGTCGCGGCAAGAGCTTCGCGTGTACCGGCGGATGACGCTGTATTTTCTCGGCATCGGGTTCGGCTACATCCTGGTGCAGCTCGGTCTCCATCAACGCCTCACGCTGGTGCTGGGTCACCCGACGCTGTCGCTCTCGGTCGTCCTCTTCTCGATGCTCCTCGGAACCGGCGCGGGCGCGGCGTGCTCCGAGCGACTCCTTCCGGCGGGTCGACTCGCGCACGCCGGTGCCGTCATCCTCGTCGCGGTCGCCCTGCTCGTCGCGATTCAGCCGCTCGTGCCGTTCCTTGCACTGCTCGATTCAGCGGCGCTTCGCATC
>DATBBD010000126.1:0-3251 GCA_036271175.1 Polyangiaceae bacterium
TCTGCGGTTCGCCCACGACGAGCGAGTCGAGGGAAGCGGCGACGCGGAAGAGGTGCTTCACCGCCGCGGGGCCCTCGTGGCGATACAAGTGGCGTTCGGTCAGACCCGGCGCACGCGCGAGGATCGACTCCAGGGTGGTGCGCCCGAGCCGGGCCAGGTCCGACCGTGGGCCGTCGGGACCGGCTACGATGAATTCGACACGGTTGCACGTCGACACGACCACGGCTTCCGCGACGTGACCAGTGCCGACGAGGCTCCGCAAAACGTCGGGCACGCCGTCATCGGGCATGGCGAGCCGCTCCCGCACTTCGATGGGCGCGGTGCGATGCGACAGGCCGACCACGACGATCACAGGCCGCCCCCTCCGCCCGATTTGGCGACGTAGATGCCGATGACGATGAGCACGCAGATCACGCCGAGGAGGGTGCCGTACGCCGAGCGCCGGCCGCTCCATCCGGCAACGGCGCGGAGGACGAGCACGGCGGCGACGGTGAGCCACGTCGTGTACGCCAAAGCCGCGCGCGCGACGCTGGCGCCGGTCATGACGTCGAGGTGCGCCGCGAACACCGCGCCGGTAACGATGCCGAAAGTGAGCAACGGAAACCCGGCGAGTAGGAGCCGGTGCTCGGTGAGATCGAGCGCGTCGAGCGGTGGCAAACGCCCTTGTCGGAGGGTCGCTCGCCTCTCCTTCAAGCGGCGCTCTTGAAACAAGTAGAACGCGCCGGCCGCGCCCGCGAGCAGGAAGAGCCCGACGCCGAGCACGTTCGACGCGATGTGCATGAACAGCAAGGTGCGCGGCAGGCTGGTGACCGGGAGGCTCGCGCGGAGAAATTGCGCGCCGACGAGCAACGTCAGGGCGAGCGGCGCGACGACCACGCCGATCGCGTCGATGCGGAGACGTTTTCGGAGCGCGAGATACACGAGAGCCATCGAGCACGCACAGATCGAGAGCGCGAACTGGAGCGACCACGCCATGACCACGCCGTCCATGAGACCCGAACCGAGGTGCGCCGCGTGCGCCGCGAGCCCCACCGCGAGCGCGCGCGCCGCCCAGCGCTCGCCGCCGAACGAGCGCTCGGGGAGCGCGAGGTCCACGAAGAATAGCGTCGCAGCGGCGGAGTACGCGATGACACCGACGTAGAAGGCGACCAGAACCAGGGTGTTCATCGTTCGAGCTTCTCCATCAGGTAGCGCGCCAGGAGCTCTTCGTCACTGCGCGGCGCTTCGGGATCTCGGACCGATTCGCCCTCGGACCAGAAAAGCGCAGCGGTTTCGGCGCTGCTCAGCGGAGCGCCGGTCACCGAAATCAGAAACCCGGGCACGACGTCGTACGCCAGATCCGTCATGACCATCGCACGGTCGACGATTTCGGCCCCGAGCGCGCGGAGCTCGCGAACCGAGCGCACGCGGTTCGTGAGCGCGTGCAGATCCCCGCCGCCCGACACTTCGGCGACGACGCGAACCGCCTCTTCGATGACGAAGCTGGCGGCAGCCCGGGGCAAACGAATCGATTCGCCGAGGAGCTCGACGTAACCGTTCTCGACCCAGTGATCGAGGAGCGCGGCACTCACGAAGAGGCGATTCGGCTCGGCCATCGAGCGCTCACCGCGGCATCTCGACCCGCGTGAACCCGCCGCACTTGACGATCTGCACGAACCCTTCGCCTTGCCACGCGCCAGGCGTAGTCCCGAGACGAAGGAACCGCGGACCGCATTTCGAGACCAGTCGCTGGTTCGTCGGACCGAGAAGGTTGCCGTAGACGTAGACGTTCGTCGCGAGCGGCGACGCGACGTAAAGAAAGCCCGCGCCGTGCTCGAGCGACGCCAGCGCCGTCGCATCCGGTTCGAGGGCACCTTCGGCGGGCGGTGCCGTCGCGGCCGACGCGGGGGCTTCGGACGGGAGCGCAGCAGGCGCCGCGGAGGGTTCGGGAGCCGGCGCCGCTGCGACCGTCGCGGAGGGAGCGGCGGACGGTTCGGCCGCGGCGGACGCGTTTGCGGAGGGTTCGGGAGCCGGCGCGGCAGACGCTACGGCCGCGGTCGCGGACGGCTTGACGGCGAGCGAGGGGGCGTTCGTGGGAGCGGGAACGGCGAGGGCCGTCGGCTTGGGCGCGGTCTCCGCGCGTGGCTCGGGTGTTTTCGTCGAGCCGCGAAGGAGCGGCGCGCCGAGGAGCGCCCCCGCCGCGACGACGCCGGCGGCTGCGACAAACCAGATGGCCACAGGGACGCCCCGCTTCGGGGTCCGAAGCTTCGCGCGCGGGCGCGGCGGCGGCGTGGGAATCGACGAAGACAGCTTGCCGCTCACCGGCGGCACGCTCGCGAAGCTTTCCGGCGACGGGACGGCGGCGCTGGGCGGCATCACCACGGCGGCCATGTGCTGCGTGCGCGCCCAGGGATCCGCCGCTTCGCGGGAGCCGATCACGGCGTTCGCCGACGGATACTCGGTCGCGAGAGATCCGGGCGGCACGATGGTGAGCTCCGGGCTCGACAACATCGGCGACCGCGCCTCGAAAGCCGCCGCGGCGCGATCGAGATCGGAAGAAGGGGGGAGCGACTTCAAGTCGGTCGAGTTGATCGCGGAGGCGAGCTCCGCCTCGGGCAGGAGCGACGCTCCCGGCGGTAACGCGGGCACCGACGGCACGACGGGCATCGACGGCGCGGTCGACGGCGGCCCGGGTGGCGCGGTGGGCGCCATCGACATCCCGGTAGACGGCATCGGAGGGTCCGTCGGAAACGGCGGCTGCGTCTCCAGCTCGTCGAATCGCTCTCGCGCCGGCGGAACGTCGGAAAACTCGATGAGGGGAAGCTCCGTCTCCGGCGGCACCGTGGCACCCGGGGCGCCCCGCGGGATCTCGACGACGCCGTCCTTGCCCATGCTGAGGGGCGCGGAGCCGAGCGCGGCCTCGTGCGGCTCCGTCTCGCCGAGCACGGAGGCGATGATGTCTTCGACCGACGACTGAGGTTCGCGAGGGCGAGATGGTGGACCGGTGACGATCGACGGTTCGGCCGGCGCTCGCGAATCGACGCGCGCGATCGGCACGCCGGGTCCCGGCTGCTCGCTTTGCGACGCTCGCATCCGCTCCGAGGCAACGCCGGGCGGATTCCGATGCGACCCGTCGATGGTGGGACGGTCGCTCGGCGAACGGAGCTTTCCGGGCAAGCGAAGCCGGTCCGTGGACATGCCGACACGCTTCAACGTCGATGCGGGCTTCGGCACCGGCGTCGGATGGGTGACGTACGGAAGCGGTGACGTCC
>DATBBD010000127.1:0-13256 GCA_036271175.1 Polyangiaceae bacterium
CGAGCTCGCGGCGCTGCGCGCGCTGGCCGACGCACTCGCCGACGCGTTGAAAACCCCGATGAGCGTGCGCGCGCTCGACGGGGCGGCCCGCGCCGAGCTCAAGGCGACGTTCGGCTACGACACGTTTCGTCCGGGACAAGAGGCGATCATCGCCGCGGTCGTGGCGGGGCAGGACTGCATCGGCGTCATGCCGACCGGCGCCGGAAAATCGCTCACCTACCAGCTCCCTGCGCGGCTCCTCGGAGGGACGACTCTGGTCGTCTCGCCGCTCATCGCGCTGATGAAAGACCAGGTCGACGCGCTGAGCGAGCTCGGGGTCCGCGCGACGTTCTTGAATTCGACGCTCGAGCCCGATGAGAAGAAGCGGCGCGTCGACGCATTGGTGCGCGGAGAATACGAGATCGTGTACGCGGCGCCGGAGGGGCTCGAAGCGTCGGTCGGGACGGCGCTCCGGCGCGTGCGGCTCTCGCTCATCGCGGTCGACGAAGCGCACTGCATCAGCCAGTGGGGCCACGATTTCCGTCCCGCGTATCGGAAGCTCGCCGGCCTCCGCAAGCGGTTCGGCGAGGCGCCGATCCTCGCCCTCACGGCGACGGCGACCGAAGACGTCGTGAACGACATCGTCGCGCAGCTCGGCATGCGCAAGCCTGCGCGTTACAAGGGCTCGTTCTTTCGACCGAACCTCCACGTGCACGCCTACAAGAAGGGCGGCGCTTCACCCATCGACGTCCGGAGCTCGATCTTGCGGCTCGCGCGCGCGCGCCGCGGCGAGAGCGGCATCGTGTATTGCCTCTCGCGAAAATCCGTCGAGGGGATCGCCGAGTACCTGATGCAAAACGGCGTCTCCGCGCGCGCGTATCACGCCGGTCTTCCGCCCGAAGAACGCTCTTCGGCGCAAGACGCGTTTCGCCGCGACGACGTGGCCGTCATCGTCGCGACCGTGGCGTTCGGTATGGGCATCGACAAGCCGAACATCCGCTACGTCATCCACCGCGACATGCCGCGCTCGATCGAAGGGTACTACCAGGAAATCGGCCGCGCCGGACGCGACGGGCTCCGGAGCGATTGCGTCCTCTTTTATTCGTACGCAGACGTCGCGAGCTACGATCGCTTCGTCGACGACTCGTCGCTCGAGATCGCGGAGCGACACCGGCGCCAGGTGCGCGAGATGCTGAACCTCGCCGACGCGAGCGGCTGCCGGCACGAGCTCCTCGTCGGATACCTCGGTGAAACGATCGCCCCGTGCAAGGCCTCGTGCGATCGCTGCACCGCGAGCGACATCGTGGAGAGCTCGCCGCGCCTCGTCGAAAAACGGCGCAGTAGGTCGAGGAGCGAACCCGCGCGCGTGCCGGTCGACGTCGATCAGAGCCCCCCCGCGTACGACGATGCGGCGCCAAGCGAGCTCTTCCAGAAGCTGAAGCAGCTCCGGAAATCCATCGCCGACGAGCGCCGGGTGCCGGCCTACGTCGTGTTCAGTGACGCCACGTTGCTGGAAATGACGGCGAAAAAGCCGTCGAGCGAGGCCGAGCTCCTCGAGGTGTCCGGGGTGGGCCCGAAGAAAATTGCCGCCTACGGCAAGGTGTTCCTCGACCTCTTGCGCGACGGCTGAGAACTTTTTTCTCCGCGAGGCGTCCAAAGGCTTCGACCCTCGACGAGTCACACCCGACGTCGAGAAGTGGAGGCTAGATGTCGAATCATCGTGGGCCGGCGCATTCGCCGGTCGTGGAAGACGTGCGTGCTCAGCAACGGAAGAGCCGGTTTCGGCCGCGGATCTTCACGTCGAGCATCGCTCTATTACTCACCTGCGCCGTCGCCTGTTCGCGGGCCGTACCTACAGCGTCGCCGACCGGTGCCAGCTCGGCGCCGCGCGACGGACGCATGGGCTCGAGCGGCGTCGAGAGGGAACGATCCGACGTGGCGCGCAACGTGACCGCAAAGGCGCCGACGACCCCGACGGAAGAAACCCCGCGCGACGTTGAAAAAGGCGAAGCGAATAGCGGCGCATCCAAGCCGCCGCTTGCGCCGGTCGCGTCGGCAGCGCCGTCGCAGCTCGTCGACGGACCGAAAGCGGCGGCTCCGTCTTCGACGATGGACGAGTCCGCGTCGTACGGCATGGTGGGTCTCGCGAGGGGCGGGGTTGGCCAAGGCTTCGGTGCGGGCAGCGGCGGCATCGTCGGGCACGTCGCAAAAATGCGCGCGTCCGCGTCCGTCCACGGCGCGTCCGCCGGGCGAATGGCGGCGCCGGCTCCGTCACGTCCGCTCGCCGTCGCACAACCGCAGATGAAAGACGACGCGTTCAACACCGAGGCGTACAAGAGCATTCACGAGAACCCATTCCGGCTCGTGAGCGAAGCGCCCTTGTCGACGTTCTCCGCGGACGTCGATACCGCGTCGTACAGCAACATGCGGCGGTTCGTCCAAGAAGGTCACCGTCCGCCCCAGGATTCGATCCGCGTCGAAGAGTGGGTCAACTACTTCGGCTACGATGACCCGCTTCCCACGGGACCCGAGCCGTTCGCCGTCACCACCGAGCTCACCGATTGCCCGTGGGCCAAGGATCACCGGCTGCTCCGCGTCGCCCTCGCCACCAAACCGATCGAAGAGGCGAACGTGCCGCCGCGAAATCTCGTGTTCTTGATCGACGTCTCGGGCTCCATGGAACCCGCGAACAAGCTGCCGCTCTTGAAGCGCGGGCTCGCGATGCTCGCGCGTCAGCTTCGTCCGACCGACACGGTTTCGATCGTGGTGTACGCGGGCGCCTCGGGCCTCGCTCTGCCGCCGACGTCGGGGGCCGACCAAGCGAAGATCCTCGGCGCGCTCGAGAACCTCGAAGCGGGCGGATCCACGAACGGCGCGGAAGGAATCAAGCTCGCGTACGAGCTCGCCGAACATCAGTTCAAGAAGGGCGGCATCAACCGGGTGATCCTCGCGACCGACGGCGATTTCAACGTCGGCACGACGAGCGAGGGCGAGCTCGAGCGCCTCATGGAAGAGAAGCGCAAGAGCGGCGTGTTCTTGACGTTGCTCGGTTTCGGCGAAGAGAACCTGAAAGACTCGACGATGGAGATGCTCGCCGACAAGGGCAACGGGAACTACGCCTACATCGATTCGCTCGCCGAGGCGAAAAAGGTACTGGTCCGCGAAGCCGGCGCCACGCTCGTCACGGTCGCGAAAGACGTGAAGCTCCAGATCGAGTTCAACCCGACGCACGTGAAGAGCTATCGACTCGTGGGCTACGAAGATCGCGTGTTGGCCGATCAGGACTTCAACGACGACACCAAAGACGCAGGCGAAATGGGCGCCGGTCATCACGTGACGGCGTTCTACGAGCTCGTGCCCGCGCAAGGGCACGACGGCGCCGCTCCGCCGCAGGTCGATCCGCTCCGGTATCAAGCCCAACGCACGCCGTCGGCGCCGTCGGCGAGCGACGAGCTCGCGACGGTGAAGATCCGCTACAAGCCGCCAACGGAAGCGACGAGCGCGCTCTTGTCACGCACCGTGTGGGACCGCTCGGCGCCGCTCGCGTCGGCGTCGGAAAATCAGCGATTCGGCGCGGCGGTCGCAGAGTACGCGCTCGCGCTCCGAGAAGCGCCCGGCGTCGGAGCAAACGACACGACCCAAGCGCGCAGCCTCGCGTCGAGCGCACTCGGCTTCGACCCGCACGGCGAACGACACGAGTTTTTGACGCTCATGGATCGGGCGGCGACACTTCCGAAGCAGTGACGTCGGGCCCGCGAACGGACGCCGGCTCGCCGTTCGCGACGTTCGCGAGGCTCTCGAGCACGAGATCCAGATCCGGCGCCAGCGGTGCGACGAGCTCGAGCGGTCCGTCGCGCCGCTCGAGCCGGATGGCGCCGCAGTGCAAAAACGGCCGATCGAGGCCGTGCTGCAGCGAGAAGTGGAGATTCGTGCGGGGGTCGCCGTAGCGCGGGTCGCCGATGAGCGGGTGCCCGATGGACGCGAGGTGACGGCGGATCTGGTGTTTTCGCCCCTGATCGGGGCGCACGCGGAGTAGCGAATGCCCCGAAACGACGTCGCCGCGCGAGTACCTGGTCCGCGCGAGGTGCGGCTCGCCGCGCTCGAAGAGCGGTTTTCCGATGCTGCCTTTTTTTCGCGCGATCCCGCGGACGAGCGCGACGTATTCCTTTTCGCCGTCGGTGAGAGCCGCCGCCAGCTGGGGAACGAATTCGGGGCGGCGCGCAAAGAGACATACGCCGCTCGTTCCGCCGTCCAGGCGATGCACCGGCACCGCCAGCGCGGCGTCGGGCAGACGGCGCACGCGATCGAGGAGCGAGCTCTCGTGCTCACCCTGCGGCGTGGTCGGCTCGTGCGGCGCCTTGTTCACCGCGATCAGCTCCGCGTCGGCGAAGAGCACCTCGGGGAGCGGCACGCGCGACGGCGCGAGCACCGCGACCGTCTCGATCTCCCGAGTCAGCGGCATCATGTCGAAGGGGCGAAGCTCGTCCGCCGCGTAGCCGCGGCGCGAAAGGTCGGCCAGATCGCGGGCGAGCGTGGCGGGCTCGCACGACACGTACACCAGGAGCGTCGGCGAGAGCCGCGCGAGGTCGACGCGGAGCGCCGGCGACAGCCCGCGCCTCGGCGGGTTGACGATGACCACGTCGAACCGTCGCGCGGCGTCCGCGAAGCTGCGTGTCGCGCGAGTCGCGTCGGCAGCCTCGACGATCACGTCGAGGGACTGGGCTCGAGCCGCTTCGCGGAGTTGCGCGGCCGCGGGCTCGAATGCCTCGACGGAGACGAGACTCGCGCCCGCCTTGGCGAGGTCGAGCGAGAGCGCGCCCGAGCCGCCGAACAGCTCGAGCACCGAGAGCCCTTCGAGGCGCCCGAGGCGTGCGCGGAGGGACGCCAAGACGGTTTTGGTCAGCGAGCGAGCGCCGTCCGCATGCGCTTGGACGAACGCGCCGTGCGTCGAGTAGTGAAAGGCGCCGCCCGGGAACGTGCGGCGCTCGAGGCGTGACGCGCCGAAGATCGTGGTCGGGGTCTGGCCGAGCACTTGCGCGGAGCCACGCTGGCGGCGGCTCAAGGCCACGCCGGCGAGGCGCGGTTCGTCACTCGCGAGCCGCTTGGCGAACGTCTCGAGCTCGCCGACCTCCGCGCCGCTTTCGACGACGAAGGTGACCAAAAATCGATCTTCGACGCGGCGAACGTCGATCGCGACGAGCGCGCGATGAAACGGCAACGCGCGCCGGATTCGGTCGACGATCCCCAGGATGCCGGGATCGATCACGCGACAACCCGGGATGTCGATGACGGCGTGCGACGATCGCTCGTAGAGTCCGATGCGCGTTCCCTCGACGACCAGCTTCGCGCGCGTGCGATAACCGGTGATCGCTTCGGCGGGCTCGGTCGCGAGGACCTTGGACGTCCCGAGCTCCAGAAAGCGCTCGCTCGCGCCCGCGACGCGCTCGGTTTTTCGTACGAGCTGCGCGCCGTAGGGCAGGTCGATGAGCGGGCAGCCCGGGCACGCGGAGGCGTGCTCGCACTGCACCGTGACGGCTTCCGACGACATGCGCTCCGGCTCTTAACGCTCACGGTGCCCGCGCGCACGCCCGTTCGATGAAGAAGCGTTGAGAGGCGAAGTGGGTAACGCGGCTAGGAGTGGCGCCGCGAGTGATCGCGATGTACAAAACCGATCGGTGCCTCTCGTCGTCGGCGGTATCGTGCTTGCCCTGCTCGGCGCTTGGTCGATGTCCGCATCGTCCGGCGACGACGGCCGAAAACGCAGCGAAAGCATCCTGCTCGGCGCGGGGATCGTCGTTCTGGCGATCCTCCTGTCGGTCCGCTTCGGACCGCTTTGGCTCGTGCTGGGGCTCATGGGCCTCTATCGCGTGGCCACCCGGATGGCCGGTGGAATTTCGCGCGCGGGTTCGAGCCCCCGTCGTGCCGAGTCATCAACCGGCGCGCCGAAGATGACCCGAGAAGAGGCCCACCGCGTGCTCGGGCTCGAACCGGGAGCGTCACCCGATCGGATCCGCGACGAGCACCGCCGGCTCATCAAGAAGGTGCACCCCGATCAGGGCGGCACGGCTTATCTCGCGATGCAGATCAACGAAGCGCGCGACGTCCTTCTCGGACGGTGAGCGCGCGCGAGCGCGACGACGCCGCGCAGCTCAATACCCGCCGATGTGCGCGAGCCACCACCCCTGCGAGACGGGAACCGTGTTTGCCGAAGCGGACCCATCCGTGGGGGGCGTTTTCACGTAGGCGCTCCAACTGCCGACGAACGTGTCGGCGTCGGGAAGGTACTTGCCGGTGACGGTCCCCACGAAATCGACGTCGAGGGATCCGTTTCCGTAGAGGTCGAACACGCCGTCGGAGAGCGTCGTGTTGAAATCGCCCGTCGCGTATTGGCAGGCCGCTTCGCCCAGGACCTTCGCGGTGAACTTGGAGTTTCCGCTCGTCCCGTTCAAGAGGCCGTGATCTTGGATGCGCGAAAATTCGCCGACCACCGAAGAGACCAGCGCAAACTTGATGGTGCCCTCGAAGGGGAGGTTCAAGCCCACACCGCCGTCGACGACGGTCTGGCTGCCGAACGCGCCCGTGTAGTTGCCGGCGCGACACGGCTCGATGCCTGCGTCGTCATTGAAAAAAGACGGGCCCGCCTCGGGGCGATTCGGCGTTGCTTTCTTTTGAACGGCGACCACGTCGGGCTCGATGGTCGAACACCCGGCGAGCGCCGCTAGCAGCAACAGACACGGCGCGCGCAGCGTGAGCAGCACCCGTCGATCATAGCATCCCTCGCGGACGGACGAACCCGGCGTCGAACGCGCGGCCAGCGAGGGCCTGCCGCGGCGCAGCGCACGCCGCCGAGGTCCGCGCTACTGGCCCTGATTGAGCGTCGCGAGCCGCGCGCGCAACGAAGCGGCCTCGAGACTCGTCGGGTGCGCGGTCAAGAACTCGTCGATGGTCGCATGCTCGTGAACGGTATCGCCGAGCGACCGATAGGCGCGGATCTTCGCGAGCCGCGCTTCCACGTCGAGGGGACCATCGGACGACAAGTATTGGTCGAGGAGGGCCAGGCCGCGACTCGGCTGGCCGAGCCGATCGATCTCGAGACCCGCCAACGGCACGAGCACGGTGTGGGCTTCTGCACTCGCCGGAAACGACGACACGAGATCACTGTACGCCGATGCCGCATCCGCCCATCGCTGCTCGCGGAGCGACTGGCGCGCCCGAGCGAGCAGAGCCGCCGCGCTCGGCGCATCGGCTACCGCCGTGGTGGGTTCGGCAGCTTCCGCGACGGCCGCGTGATGTGCCGGCTTCGCCGCAGGCGCAGGTGAGCTCGCGGGGTCGGCGAGCGGCGCTACGGCTTCTGAATCGGCAGCGGGAGCAGAAGCTTCGGGTGCGCTCGCGGTGACGGGCATCGCGCCTTCGATCGGACGACCGGCGACGACGCCGAGCTCTTTCCAATCGGAGGTTTCGGTGGGGGCGTGATCGACGAGCGGAGTGACGGTCACGTCGCCCGCGCGATCCACACCTACTTGGTGGACCATGACGAGCGAGCCGCCCTCTTCGGCGCCGACCCGTACCTTGCCCTCGTGGACGACGGTCTGAACGCTGCCGTCGGGCGAGAGCGCCACGGTGAAGGCCGTGCCGAACGCGGTGGACCACGTTCCGTTGGCAACCACGGAAAACCGCTGACCGGCGGGCAACGGGAAGAGCGCGACATCGACGTGACCGGCGAGGAGCTCCACGCGACGCCCGGGGACCCCCAGGCTGATGATGCGCAGCCGCGCACCCGCCGGCAGACAGGCGTGAATCGTCGGCTCGAGCGCGATGCACGCGACGCCGCTCGTCACCGCGACTTCGCTGCCGAGGGCCAGCGCTGCGCCGCGCACGACGCTGACTCCGTTGGCTTCGACTTGGCCGGTCGCGACTTCGAGAACACCCCCTGATGCCGCGCCCGTTGCGAGGGGAGACGCCGCGCGGGTTCCCACCCACAGCGCGAACCCCGCGGCGAGGGCGAGTGCCGCGCCAGTGTAAGGCGCGAATCGACGAATCACCGACGACGATCGCGGAGCCGCGAGCACCGTCGCGACGGCGCGGTCCGCGAGGAACGCAGTGCGCTCGTCGAGCGCATCGTCGCTATCGGCTAACGCGGGTAACGCGGCTAACGCAGCGAGGAGCCGCGTTTCCGCACGCGCCGCGGGAAGCCGCTCCGATTGGATCGCGAGAAACGACAGCTCCTCGGCCGTGAGCGATTCTCCCAGCTCTTCGCGATCGGAAAGCTCCGACCAGCGCCCGTAGTCCGTCACTGCCCCTGCCCCTTGGTACGACCGAGTGCCAGGTCGCGTTGAATGAGCCGCCGGAGCTGGCGGCGCGCCGTGACGAGGCGGTCTTTTACCGTGCCGACCGGCACGCCCATGAGCTCCGCAATTTCGTCGACGGTGTATCCGAAAGAATGCTTGAGCACCAACGCCTCGCGCTGAACGTCGGGCAACGAGCCGAGATACTCTTCGAGCGGTCGCGGCGTTTCCGCGCGCACGTCCGACGAAGGATCGGGGTCGATGGCGAGCGCCTCGTTCGAATCGTGATCTTCGAGCGGCTCGGCGATTTGAAAGCGGCGCCGCTCGTCCTTCACGTGGCGGAGCGTGATGCGCGCCGTGATGCGATCTGCCCAGCGCTCGAGCGACGACCGCGCTCCGTAGGTGCGCGCCGACTGGAGGATCTCGACGATGGCAACCTGCGCCGCGTCGTCCGCCCAGGCGTCGTTCCGTACGATCATGCGACTCAGTCTGCGCACTCGCCCTGCGAGCCTGTGCGCGACTTCATTCATCGCTCGAACGTCGCCTGCCGCCACCTGAGACATGAGTCTTAAATCGTCTTGCCAGGAGCTGGGGACGCCCTCAGCCGCCTCTGCTGGACGGCTAACGGAACCCACCGGCTCGACCGAGGAGTGGAGCGGTGCGTCGATGTCGGTCGGATATTTCTTGGAAGTCACGGCCAAAACGCGACTCCGAGCTCGCCCGACGGCCGGATCTTGAGCGGGTCGAGCTCGACCCGATCCCGCCCATCTGTCCGACTCACATAAGAAAACTGGTTCAGCCCGATATCTCCGCCGGCCGCCAAGTAAACACTTAGCACGCTGGTCAGTCTGTATTCCACCCGCAATCGAGGTGACAAGAGGAGGACGGCGCGAGCGGAATCGCCGCTTCCGGTGAGCGTCGTATCAGTGGTGATGTCGTGTCGAGAAGTGATCTCGACGCCGGCGCGAAGCTCGAAGCCGAAGGCGAATCGACGCCAGTTGGTGCGGTATCCGACGGCCGCGCGAATGGGCACGCGCGTCACGCGAAAGGCAACGTCTGGCGTCGACACCGAGACGTCGTTGAATACGACGAGGCCGAGGCCGAGGAGCAACCCGGAGTCGAAATGGTACGCCCCGCCGAGCGCGATGCCGCTTTGCCACCACACCTGATGCGCGTACGCGTCGCCGTAGTAACCCATCGACAAGTCGAGCCCGCTCCGCCGATCGACGCGCTGCGCCGGCGGCACCACGACGGGAGACACGAGAGGGGGCTCGGAGACCGGGCCCGACGGCGCGGACGCGGAAGCGATCGCCTCCATGCCGATCGTCTGTCCTGCGAGCAGTGCCTCCGTCGACTCGCGCGTGATCACCGCGACCGCTTCGACGGAAGCCGCCGTGCCTTCCGCGTGGAGGGGGACCCGACGGACCAGAACGCGCGAGCCCGTCGGTTCGGCGAGATAGATCAGCCAGTCTTTGTCGGAGCTTGCCTGCACATCCAACCAGAACACCGCGAGGGCCAGATGCGCCGCCGCGAGCGAGCGCGCTTCGGAGACTTGCGCACGGAGCGGCGCGTCGTGAGTTGCGAAAGATTCGAACACCAGGTTCACGGAGACCCCGGAAAGTTGCGCAGTGAGCGCATCGCGCAACGACGCCTCGATATCGGGCGCCGCGGGAGCGACGAACACGATCGTACGGACCGACGTCTCTTCGGCGCGACTCGTTCGAGATAGCAATAACCCGATGGTCAACAGGATGAGCGGGCCGAGCCGCGCGAATTGCACCGATCGTTTTCTACTCCGAACCAGAAAAATCTCCGACCGTTTCTCGATGCTCGAACCACAGGGAAAGCGAACGGGTTGGCAGCGTCAGTGGAGCGTCTGGACGCGCGACCTGACGCAGAATGGAGAAACCGTCATGCGCCTTGAAACGGTAGGTAAGGTCGTCGCGGAGCGAACTCTGGATCTCGATGCAAACGCGAATGGAGCGCGGAGCGAAATTCGCGTGCTCTTCGGCGCACCGAAGCGGATCCCGGGCTCCACGGACGTGTACTGCCCGTACCAAATCCTCGGGCTGGGCGATGAAACCGTCCGGTACACCGAAGGCGTCGATGGTGCTCAGGCGATGTATTTGGCGATGGAAGCGGTCGGTACGACACTGAACGGGACGCCAGAAATGCGGAGCGGCCGTCTCACCTGGTACGGCGAGCGCTCACTCGGTTTTCCGGTTCGCGCGGAGCGACCGCGGCTACGACTCGTTGCGTCCAACTGACGCGGAGTCTTCGACCGCCAGCATCACGTATTCCACCGCCTCGACGAGGGCGTGCCAGCTGGCTTCGATGATGTTGACGCTCACGCCGACGGTGCCGAAGTTCCGGTGATCGAAGCGGTGCTCGATGAGCACGAGCACCTTGGCGGCCGTTCCGTCCGCTGAGTTCACGACGCGCACGCGGTAGTCGGTGAGCTGCAAGGTCGCGAGCACCGGGAACGCCGGAATCAGCGCCTGTTTCAACGCGTGATTCAGTGCGTCGACGGGGCCGTTCCCTTCCGCGACGCAAAGACGTTGTTCGCCGAGGACGCTGACCTTGACGGTCGCTTCGACGAGGTCGGTCGCTTGGCCGGCCGTGCCGATCCCGTGCACTCGGTAATAGTGGAGCTCGAACGCCGGACGCCACGTGCCGACCTTCTGGCGGACGAGCAGCTCGAAGCTCCCGTCCGCGGACTCGAACGAGTACCCCTCGTTCTCGCGCTCTTGAACTTCGGTGAGCACGGCCGAGACGATCTTTTCGTCCGTCAGTTCCGGGAAGCGGTGTTCGAGCTTCGCGAGCACGTTGCTGCGCCCCGCGAGCTCGCTCACCAAGATGCGGCGGGTGTTGCCGACGGCGTCCGGAGCGACGTGCTCGTAGGTTGCCGGATTGCGCTGCATCGCACTCACGTGAATGCCGCCCTTGTGCGCGAACGCCGCGGAGCCGACGTAGGGTTGATTCACCGGGCCCACCGCGTTCAGTCGCTCCCACACGAGACGGCTGACTTCGGTCAGCCGTGCGAGCCGCCCGGGCGGAAGACACGAGAACCCGAGCTTCAGCTCGAGATTCGCGATGACCGCGGTGAGATCGACGTTGCCGGCGCGTTCGCCGACGCCGTTGATCGTTCCCTGTACCTGGATGCATCCGCACTCGACCGCGGCCAGCGTGTTGGCGACCGCGAGCCCGCCGTCGTTGTGAACGTGAATGCCGAAGGACGCGCCGCCGAAGCGCTCGCGGACCGCCCGCACGGCCTCGACGATCCCGTTCGGCAGCGAACCTCCGTTGGTGTCACAGAGGATGATTCGCGCGGCACCCGCCTCGACAGCGGCTTGCACGGTCTCGAGCGCGTAACGAGGATTTGCCCGATATCCGTCGAAGAAATGCTCCGCGTCGTAGAACACCGGGCGACCGGTCTCGACGCGCAAAAACTCGACGGAGTCGCGGATCATCGCGAGGTTGTCGTCGAGACCGACGCGAAGCGCGTCCGTGACGTGCAGATCCCAGCTCTTGCCGAAGATGCACGTGACCGCGGCGCCACTGGCCACGAGCTGCCGTAGATTGCCGTCATCGGCGGCTGACGTGCGCGCGTGACGGGTCGATCCGAACGCGGCGATTTTCGAGTGTCGGAGTTCGACGTTGCGGACCGCCGCGAAATACGAGGCGTCCTTCGGGTTCGACCCGGGCCAACCGCCTTCGATGTAGTCGATGCCGAACGCGTCGAAGAGCTGCGTCAGCGCGAGCTTGTCGCCCAGACTGAGCGTCACGCCGAGCCCCTGAGTCCCGTCGCGAAGCGTCGTATCGTAAATTTCGATATGCCGCGTCATTCGTTGCCCGCGAAGGGTCGTTCTTTACCCCGGGAAGCCGCACGCCGCGAGGCCCGTTTGAGCCGCTTCGTGTAGTATCCCGGTGCCGTGCGACTCTGTTCCCTTCGTATGGTGGGTCTCTCGCCGTTCAGCGACGTCACGATCCCCTTCGCCGAAGAAGACGGCACCGCGCGACAAATGACGGTGCTTTTCGGCGGCGGCGGCGTCGGAAAAACGACCATCCTCGCGGCGATCGCCGGCACGCGCCCGGGCTACGCGGCGGCATTTCCGAACGCCGGAGAGCCGGTGCCGTTCGTCGTCACCGATTGGTCGCTCGGCATGGACGACACCGAGCGCCCGCATGCGCTTCGCGTCGCGACCCCGACGGCGAAGGTCGAACCCGACGAGCACACCGAGATTTTGCGCCGCCGCGAACAGACGCACTTCGATCGAGTCGCGAAGGACGGCGGGTTCGTCCTGGTGACGATTCCGAGTACGCGCTGGTTCTCGCGGCAACCGATGGCCATCGCCGCACCGTCGCGCACCGTCGCGCGCTACGACGTGCGCGCCTCCGCGTCGCTCGACGACGCCGCGCGCGCCGATCTGGCTCGCGAGACCAAGCAATCGCTCGCGTACGCCGCGATCACCGCCGCACTCTCGCGCGATCGCGGCGGAGCGTCGTTCGTTCGTCTGGGCGAGGCCATGGCGCGCACGGTGGACTCGTTGGTGTCGCTCGCCGGGTTTTCGTATTCCGGCATCGACCCCGTCTCCTTCGAGCCCGTCTTCCGCGCGGACGACGGCAAACCGATGCTCTTCGACGCGCTCCCGACGCGCGCGCGGCACCTCGTCGCGTTCGGCGCGCTCCCCGTGCGTGCGCTCTGGGCGGCATACCCGATGCGCGATCCGCTCGAAGCCGAAGGCGTCGTGACCATCGACGAAATCGAGCTCCAGCAAGACGGCACCGTGCTCTCCACGGTTCTCGGAACGCTCCGCGCGCTCCTCCCGCGCGTGCAATGGATCGTCACCACGACGTCGCCCACCGTCGCCGCCAGCGTCGACAACCGCGAAGTCCTCGCCCTCCGCCGCTTGCCGCGCGCCACCGAGGTTCAGCTCTTCACCGGCGCCGAAGCCCGCGTCCACTGAGACACTTGGGATTTGGGGGGCACGC